>NZ_JAQTYM010000132.1 GCF_028688295.1 Sulfuricurvum sp. | reverse complement strand
TAAAATAAGCCTTATATCCAAGCATAAAACAAGGTTGTCTAGACTTCTTTTAACAGTAAAGTTATCATAAAACTGAATTTTATTTTTTAGGTAAGTTTATGCATTCTATCCGCATTCGTTAAGACACAACTATTTGCATAGTGACACTATTTTATAATGGTGGGCTTTTGTTGTGTCTTTAAGAATATATGCGGATATATAAAGTAAAAGTATGCTTAATTTATAAGTATGCTTTTAGTGCATAGTTTCCAGTTATAACTTAATTGACTAGCTATTTGTCCACCCTGTGGATGAATAGCTTTTTTTTTGGGAGGACACTGTGATGCTAGCTTTTGTTTTCACCTAAATCCTGTTTGCTGCATAAAAAATTTCAAGAGCTAAACAGGAGTAAATAAAAATGAGTTTAATTATTAAAGCGAGAAACATACGCTTGGATTATGCTGGGCGTGATGTTTTGGATATTGATGAATTGGAAATTCACTCTTATGACCGTATTGGTCTTGTGGGTGATAACGGAGCAGGAAAGAGTAGTTTACTCAAAGTACTTAATGGCGAAATTGTTTTAGCCGAAGCGACATTACAGCGTTTTGGTGATTTTGCACATATCAGCCAACTGGGCGGAATCGAAATAGAAACGGTCGAAGACCGGGCAATGTTATCTCGCCTTGGTGTTTCCAATGTACAAAACGACACAATGAGTGGCGGAGAGGAAACTCGTGCAAAAATTGCTGCCGCATTTTCCCAACAAGTACATGGCATTCTAGCGGATGAACCAACCAGCCACCTTGATCTCAATGGAATAGATCTACTTATTGGTCAACTTAAAGCATTTGATGGAGCATTACTTGTTATCAGTCATGACCGATATTTTCTTGATATGGTTGTAGACAAGATATGGGAGTTAAAAGACGGTAAAATTACGGAATATTGGGGTGGTTACTCGGATTACTTGCGTCAAAAAGAAGAAGAGCGACAACACCAAGCCGTAGAATATGAGCTGATGATGAAGGAACGGGAGCGATTAGAATCTGCTGTGCAAGAAAAACGCCAGCAAGCTAATCGATTAGACAATAAGAAAAAAGGAGAAAAATCCAAAAACTCTACCGAAAGTGCTGGACGACTTGGGCATGCAAAAATGACTGGCACCAAGCAAAGAAAACTGTATCAGGCAGCTAAGAGTATGGAAAAGCGTTTGGCTGCATTAGAAGATATTCAAGCACCAGAGCATTTGCGTTCTATTCGTTTTCGTCAAAGTTCAGCCCTAGAACTGCACAATAAGTTCCCGATTACGGCAGATGGTCTGAGCTTAAAATTTGGTAGCCGTACTATCTTTGATGACGCTAACTTTATAATACCGCTTGGCGCTAAAGTCGCTATAACTGGATCGAATGGAACAGGGAAAACGTCCTTGTTAAAAATGATATCAGAACGTGCTGATGGATTAACCATATCTCCAAAAGCTGAAATTGGCTACTTTACACAAACAGGATATAAATTTAACACGCATAAATCTGTGCTCTCCTTTATGCAGGAAGAGTGCGAGTACACAGTTGCGGAAATTCGTGCAGTATTGGCTTCAATGGGGATCGGAGCGAATGATATTCAAAAAAACTTATCCGACTTATCGGGAGGTGAAATCATCAAACTGCTTTTATCCAAAATGCTTTTAGGAAAATATAATATTTTGCTTATGGATGAACCAGGAAACTATCTTGACCTAAAAAGTATTGCCGCATTAGAAACAATGATGAAGTCCTATGCAGGAACTATTATCTTCGTATCTCATGACAAGCAATTGGTCGATAATATTGCTGACATTATCTACGAGATCAAAGACCACAAAATCATCAAGACTTTTGAGAGAGATTGTTAATGATAGCCAATCTAATCCGAACATTAATTATTGAACTCTTTAAAGGAAATTAAAAATGACAATTCAAGATATTCAATCACTTGCTGAAGCACACGGCTTGTTGCTTACGGACAAAATGAATTTCAATGAAATGGGCATTGATTTTAAGGTCGTTTTTGCTCTTGATACAAAGGGGCAACAATGGTTGCTGCGTATTCCTCGTCGTGATGGCATGAGGGAACAAATCAAGAAAGAAAAACGCATTTTAGAATTGGTAAAAAAACATCTTTCTGTAGAGGTTCCTGATTGGAGAATTTCATCTACAGAATTAGTGGCTTATCCCATACTTAAAGATAATCCTGTTTTAAATTTGGATGCTGAAACCTATGAAATAATTTGGAATATGGACAAAGATAGCCCGAAATACATAACATCTTTGGCAAAAACCTTATTTGAAATCCATAGTATTCCTGAAAAAGAAGTTCGGGAAAATGATTTGAAAATTATGAAACCTTCAGATTTAAGACCTGAAATAGCAAACAATTTGCAGTTAGTAAAATCTGAAATTGGTATAAGTGAGCAATTGGAAACCCGCTACAGAAAATGGTTGGATAATGATGTTCTATGGGCAGATTTCACCCAATTTATACATGGCGATTTATATGCTGGGCATGTACTAGCTTCAAAGGATGGAGCTGTTTCAGGCGTTATTGATTGGTCAACAGCCCATATAGATGACCCAGCGATTGATTTTGCTGGGCATGTAACTTTGTTTGGAGAAGAAAGCCTCAAAACTCTAATCATCGAGTATGAAAAACTAGGGGGTAAAGTTTGGAATAAACTATATGAACAGACTTTAGAAAGAGCAGCGGCCTCTCCTTTGATGTATGGTTTATTTGCCTTAGAAACTCAAAATGAAAGCCTTATCGTTGGAGCAAAAGCTCAGTTGGGAGTTATATAATTTAAAAATATGATTGCTGAG
>NZ_JAQTYM010000131.1 GCF_028688295.1 Sulfuricurvum sp. | reverse complement strand
ATGCCTCGGCGCAAAGTGCTTCGGCTCAACTGGAAAGTGGACACGAAAATATAAAATTGCTCACACTGGATGTAGAAAAATCAGGGGCAGCAGCGGCAGCTCAACGGCTTAAAATCGATGATTTGTCGCTTCGCTCACCTTTCGATGCGAAAGTCATCTCCAAAAATGGAGAAGTAGGAAGCACCATCAGCGCCGGTTCCATCGTATTTCGTTTGGTGAATCCTAAAACCTACTGGGTGAAACTTTACGTCGATGAACGTCAAAGCAGAAAAGTAAAAGTTGCCCAAAGTGCAACCATAACACTACGCTCCTATCCTGATCAAACATTTGAAGCACACGTGGCTCGAATCGGAAGTGAAAGCGACCGTGTTACCGAAGAGCGGATTGTGTATCTCGCATTCAAACAACTTCCAGCAGAACTTTATTTAGGTGAACAGGCTGAAGCGTATATTCACATCAGCGATTCTCTCGGAGATAAGCGATGATTAACCTCGCACAGAGGGATATCGCCCATTCGTTGGGAAAATTCATTACGACCGCATTCGGAGTGGGGATGCTGATTGGGGTGGTATTGATCATGATTGGTGTTTATCGTGGGATGGCTCATGATGCGATGATCGTACCAAACGACATTGCCCCTGATGTATGGGTGGTGCAGAAAGACACATGGGGCCCTTTCGCTGAAAGCTCACGTTTGCATGAAGATCTCAAATATTCGCTTAAAACGCTCGCTGGGGTAAAAGAGGTTCATCCTTTAACGTTTCAAAGCATTCAAATCACCGCCAAAGAGAAGCCGATTCGTCTTTACGCGCTAGGATATGATGTCTTAAGTGGATTTACACCCTTTCACCTCTCCAAAGGGAGGAAAATACGGATACCAACACAAGAGATTATCGTCGATTCAAAATCAGGATTTAAACTCGGAGATAAGATTGCTCTGGGACGAGATGAATATACCGTGGTTGGCCTCACACACAAAGCGGTCTCTTCCGGAGGGGATCCGATGCTCTATCTCGATCTCAAAGGGGCACAAGAGTTACAATTTCTTTTTAGCAATGACCAAATCCGAAACGATCGACACAGAGGGGTTCAGAGCACTTCCCCAACAACGGTTAATACCTTCGCACTGAAACTTCACACAGGGGTAGAGATTCAGCAGGTTGTTCAAGAGATCAAACGATGGAAACATCAACAGGCTTTTACCCAAGAAGAGCAAGCCGAAATTTTGACAAAAAATTTGATCGAACGTTCCGCAAAGCAAATCGGACTCTTTACTGTCATTTTACTCATCGTTTCTTCGGTCATTATCTCTTTGATTATCTACACAATGACGATTAACAAAATCAAGGAGATTGCGATTTTGAAACTTATCGGTGCTTCCAACTTCACCATTACGAAGATGATAGGGCAGCAGTCGGTACTGTTAGGACTAATCGCCTTTATTGCAGGAAATATTTTTGCCCATGCCAGTGCCGATATTTTCCCCAAAACGATTATTCTCGTAGCGCAAGATGCAATGAAACTGTTTGTTGTGGTTATGATTGTCAGTATTTTGGCATCTATTTCAGGGATTCGAACTGCTTTGCGGGTTGATCCTTCCAGCGCGATAGGGGGCTAAATGAAGCACAGTGTCATTAAATGTGAAGGTATCGAAAAAACCTACGGGAGTGGAGACAGTGCTGTCGAGGCAATCAAAAAAGCAGATTTTGAAATCTACTCAGGAGAAACGGTAGCTCTGTTAGGACCCAGCGGATCAGGAAAAACAACACTGATTACGATGATCGGTTGTATAACAGAACCCAGTGGGGGGAAGTTGACACTTAGCGGTGAATGCGTTTACGATAGCGGGTGGACGATACCCGATACGAGGAAAATTCGACGTGAAAAAATAGGGTTTATTTTTCAAGCACACAATCTTATACCGTTTTTGAATGTCCGCGAAAACGTCACTCTGGTTCCGCAGATGAACGGCGTAGGGGTGAGTGAAGCTAATACGAAAGCAGCCGAATTACTCGACTATCTCGGAGTAGGGGATAAGATCGAAAAAATGCCCTCAGAGCTCTCCGGAGGGCAGAGTCAGAGGGTGGCAATCGCACGCTCATTAGCGAATAATCCTCGCATCATCCTCGCGGATGAGCCCACAGCCGCACTTGATTCGCAGCGGGCTTTGTCAGTGATGGAGTTGCTTCGTTCATTGGCACATGAACATGATGTCGCAATTATCGTCGTTACCCATGATGAACGGATGCTACCTCTTTTTGATCGAATTTTGCGGGTGGAAGATGGAGTGGTTAAAGAAAGTGTCAGCGATTAGATGAGAAAGCTCCATGGATTTGATATTCTGATGGAGTATCGATTATTCAAGTTTTCTCCCATAAATAAGTGTTTTTCCATAACGTAAACTCCATATTAAAAATAGCACTATCCACGCAGAGGCCGCTGCATCAAAAAGCCATCCATGAGATACTCCAAGTGCGGTATCGACAGAGAGGGCAAAACGTGAAAGTACGATGATTTGTGTCCACCAAAAAAGTTCATTTAATTAATTTGTATCCATTATAAAAAATAGACTTTATTTCTACCGCTCTTTTTAGCTTCATACAGTGCGGCATCGACCCTTGAAACAATACTGTTTGGTTTATCTTCCGGATGATAAATGGTTGCACCAAAACTTGCTGTTTTGTGCTTTACAATAGAAAATTGATATAGCTCGATTGTTTTTCGTAATTTTTCAGCAAAAACAACAATTGATTTTTCATCTGTATCTTCGACAATGATGAGAAATTCTTCCCCTCCCCATCTTCCGACAACATCGCACTCTCTAGAATATCGGGTTAATA
>NZ_JAQTYM010000130.1 GCF_028688295.1 Sulfuricurvum sp. | reverse complement strand
CAGCAGCATTGATAGCTTTTAACTCAGCTACAGTATATGAACCTGTTACTGTTACATCAGTATAACCAGTAACACCATTTAATGCTGCTGCTAAATCTTTTGCAGTTCCTGATAAAGCTATTGGAGTAGTTACAATTAAATCACCATCAGTAGTAATAGCATTAATAGCTTTTAAATCAGCTAATTTATAATCAGTACCATCTACCGTAATATCACCCGTTGCATAAGATTTGATTCCTTTAAATGCTGCAAGAATATCTGCTGCGCTTCCTGATAAATTTGCAGTTTGAACCGCTAATGTAATTGCACCAGTTGTTGCATTGTTTATAGCTAATAATTGATCTAAATCAACAGCATTATTTACTGTTACAGCACCTTTATAACCTGTTAAAGTAGGTAACATAGCTGCTAAATCTGCTGCAGTTCCACTTAATGCTACTGATGTATTAGCAACTTTGATTGTTCCAGCAGTTTCAGTATTTAAATCTTTTAATTGAGTTAATGAATAGTTACCAGTTACTGTAATATCACCTGCATAAGTATTAGGAACTTTTACTAATACTGCATTTAAAGCTTCTACAGAACCACTTAATGGTGCATTTACATCTAAAATTAATGTATCAGCAGTAGCACCCATTGAATCAACTATAGTTTTTAATTGTGCTAATGTATATTTAGCATCTGTTACTGTTATAGCTGCATCGAATCCTGTGATTCCTTTTAATGCTGCTTGAATATCTTTAATGCTTCCTTCTAAAGGAGATGCAGCTGTAACTGTAACATCACCACTTGTTGCATCGTTTATAGCTTTTAATTGTGCTAAAGCTTTTACTGTGTTACCATCTAGTGAAGATACAGTTACATCACCTTTATAAGCACCATTGATTTTAGCTAATAGTGGTTGAAGTACTGCTGCAGTAGCATCTAAATCAATATATCCATTTGCAGGAAGTGTAATTTTACCTTTTGTTAGATTAGCTATAGAAACTAATTCAGTTGTATCAGCAGGTACATCTGTTAATTTAATAGCTCCTGCATAATCTGTAATTCCAGCTAATGCTAGTTTAATATCAGCAATTGATCCAGTTAATGCTACATTTTTACTAGCTAATACTGTATCACCAGATACAGCAGTATTGATAGCTTTTAAATCAGCTACAGTATATGAACCTGTTACTGTTACTTTACCTGCATAAGTTACACCATCTAATGCTGCTACTAAATCTTTTGCAGTTCCTGTTAAAGCTACCGTTGAAGTAGTTACAATTAAAGCACCATCAGTAGTAATAGCATTAATAGCTTTTAAATCAGCTAATTTATAATCAGTACCAGTTACCGTAATATCACCCGTTGCATAAGATTTGATTCCTTTAAATGCTGCAAGAATATCTGCTGCGCTTCCTGATAAATCTGCAGTTTGAACCGCTAATGTAATTGCACCAGTTGTTGCATTGTTTATAGCTTTTAATTCTACTAAAGTAATTGCATTATCTACTGTTACAGCACCTTTATAACCTGCTAAAGTAGGTAACATAGCTGCTAAATCTGCTGCAGTTCCACTTAATGCTACTGATGTATTAGCAAGTTTGATTGCTCCAGTTGTATAAGTATCTATAGTTTTTAATTGTGCTAAGTTATAGTTACCAGTTACTGTAATAGTACCAGCATAATTATCAATATCGCCTAATACAGCTAAATCCGCCACAGAACCACTTAATGCTACTGATGTATTAGATACTGTTGTAGCTACACCTGCATCAGCTATAGTATTTAATTGTGCTAATGTATAATTATTATTAGTAATTGTTACAGAATCCAAACCAGCAAAATTGATATCTCCAGCGATTGCTGTTAAAATTTCTGTTGATGAAGCCACAAAATCTACTGCTGTATCTAGAGTAATAGCACCAGTTGTTGCTTTATTTATAGTAGTTAAGTCTTCTAAAGTTGCTGCACCAGTTACTGCTACATCACCTTTATATCCTGTTACTCCCTTTAATGCTGCAAGTATCTGTTCTGTAGTTCCACTTATTGCTACTAAGCTATTATTAGCTATTTTATCTATTGCTGTTGCCATGAATATATCCTTTTGTTTTTAAAATTCTGTAATTTTACCGCATATTTTTTAAAACATAGCTTAAAATTTTATTAAATAAATTATTAATCCAAATGTTTGAACTTTTTCAACTCTTCTTCAATGCTTGGAACTTTCATAAAATGCTCACCTATCAAAAATGCATCAGCACCGATAGAGCTTAATCTTTTGATTGTTTCAACATTTGAAACACCTGATTCTGCAACTATGATTTTTCCATTTGGAATCAATGGAATCAATTTGTCACATAAAGTCATATCCATTTCAAATGTATCAAGATTTCTATGATTTATTCCAATAATCGTAGCTCCACTTTTTATAGCTTTTGTTAAATCCTCAAGGTCGTGGATTTCAACTAAAACTTCAAGCCCTAAATGAATAGCATATTCATAAAGCTCTTTTAACTCTTTTGTTCCTAATGCTTTTGCAATAAGTAAAATAAAATCCGCTCCATAAACCAAAGCCTCAACTATTTGGTATTTATCAACTATAAAATCTTTTCTTAGAAGAGGAGTTGGAACATATCTTCTAATAGCAGTTAAATATTCCAAATTTCCTTGAAAATAGTGAGGTTCTGTTAAAACAGAAATTGCATTTGCTCCACTATTACTATAAGCTTGTGCGATTAAAATTGGGTCAAAATCCTCTTTTATGATTCCTTTACTAGGACTGGCTTTTTTAACTTCTGCAATAATTCGAATAGGTTCTTCTTTTGTAGAAGTCAAATATGGTTTTACATCTCTTGGAGCAT
>NZ_JAQTYM010000069.1 GCF_028688295.1 Sulfuricurvum sp. | reverse complement strand
TGAGATGATCGCATTTCCTCACTCTCCACTGTGGCAATCCAAAGCGGATAATCTTGCTTTAGCGGTTCTCAAAAAGAGCCTTTAACCCCTAAAACAGCAAAGATTTTTTCTTTGATTCAGAATTTGAAGTGTTCAGCATCTGCTCCAAAAACCCTATCTCGGCAATCCCCGTTTTTTGCTCATCGTTACGAACCGCTTTGAGGTTTTCAAGGATATCTTGACTGGTCAATGCCGCACTCTGAGTCTGTCGGTTTTCCTGATCGGCTTTTTGGGCTTCCATCATCTCTTTAAGGAGCTGTTTGCGAAAATCGCTCACCATTTGGTTGATATCCATCGGTTTATCAGGATTTTGTTCTTTCTCTTTGAGGAGTTTTTGTCGGTACTCTTCGACGAGTGCTTCGATCTTCTCTTCGTTCAACTCTTTGAGAAAAAGAGCGGCACCTTTGGTGATCAAATCATCTTTAAATTGAGCCAATGCGGTATCTTCAGCATTGATCTCATCGCGTGTTTTGTACTCTTGTGTCGGATAAAACTGTGCGATCAATGCCGCATAATCTTGATCGATACTCTCATCATTCGTGATGCCGGGTAACACATTGAGTGACGTATTGGTAACAGAGGCTACATTCATGATAATCTCCAAACGTGATTTAAGTATTCATGACAAGCAAAAATCGTTCTCTTATGTGATAAAATTTAGCATTACAATAAAAGGGAAACCATGCGTCTATTATCAATCATTTCGACTCTTTTAATCGCGGGGAGTTCTTCTCTCTTTGCCGAGAACTTCACCCTCAAAAGTGATAACCTGCTGGGTCAGCTCACTAAAACTCAGGAATTTTCAGGGTTTGGATGTGACGGAAAAAACATCTCTCCCGAGCTACACTGGAGCGATGCCCCTAAGGGGACAAAAAGTTTCGCGGTAACGGTGTATGATCCTGATGCTCCAACGGGGAGCGGGTGGTGGCATTGGGTTGTGTTTAACATCCCCTCATCCGTAACATCAATTCCTGAGAACTTTGGAGATACAACAAACAAACAACCCATTAGTGCGACACAAAGCATCACTGATTTCGGCAAAGCGGGATTTGGCGGAGCCTGCCCGCCTAAAGGAGATAGAGCACATCGCTATATGTTCACCGTCCATGCCCTCGATGTCGATCATCTGGAATTGGACGAAAAAGCGTCTCCCGCGTTGGTGGGATATATGCTCGGAATGCATACGATTGCTAAATCAACTCTCGTATCGTATTATGGGAGATAACTAATAAGGTGATGGGATGATATAGCCTTAGCGTGTAAGCTCTGCGATTAGAAGGGAACCTCTCACTGAGGCTTTGAAGGTTTTCATCTTTTCTTGGGTGATTATGGCCATGGCCATTTCACGCTCTTTTTTTATACGTGCGTATAACGAAGCGTTCGGAGTACTCCGTGCTTCAGCAATCAACGCATACACATCATCATCAAAAATAGCACTTTTATGAGAAGGAAGAGCATCGTAGAGTGCCATAAAAACCGCTCGCTGTTCCCCATCCATCTTGCACGAATCATCGGTGATTTTCAGAGCAACAGTCACGGCACAATCACGTGCAAACGTATCGAGATCGTGTGCCACTTTCTCGATGGGCTTCATACTCACCCTACTTCTTCGAGATCTTCAGGTTCTTCTTGGACAATATGACCTACTCCACGCATCTCGATCGGAATATCTTTACGATATTTTTTCTCTCTGAATGCAGGAGATTTAGGGACACCGTTTTTCTCACCGAGCTTGTACATCTCACCGTTGAGGAAATGCGCATCGAACTCTTTGGTAAATGGCATATCCCACGTAATACATCCGATACTCGGGCAAATCGCCGCACATTGAGGATCATCATACACACCGACACACTCGATACACTTCTCAGGAGCCACGTAATAACGTTTGTTACCCATAGGACTTTCGGTATCATCTACGATCGCATTGACCGGACATTGTTGTAAACAGGCATCACATGTGATGCAGGTATCATCGATAATTACAGACATTAGAGTAGTTCCTTATCTTTAGTAGTGTGAACAATGCGCTGCAACCATGGCGGCGGATTGCCTAATAACAACTCTTGGAGCTTCACAATCGTCTCATCAATTCGATCATTCTCACCAGAGCGCATCGGATATATTTTGGATGCTAATACCATTTTAGAAGCAGTAGGCCCGATCTGAGCGCAGTACATGATGTCTGCCTCTTTGACCGTACTGATTTTATAAGCTAGCTTTTCATGTTCGTCTTCGATCGCATCTTGTGAACTGTCCAGCGTTTTGACATATTCGGCACTTTGTTCAGTGATTCGATAGAGTTCAAAACTTTTCGACCATCCGAAATGCTGATTGACCGTTACACCATCTGTAGAAGCAAACGCGATTAGCATAACCTATCCTTTAAACCGCTACCGCTTCACGCGCTTCGCGAGCTGCAATAGAGATATCATCACGGAATGTTTGCGGAGAAACTTCCGGTGAGAGGAGACCACGTTTTTTACTCGTGCTGATTGCATACTCAGAGCTGTTTACATAGTAATCATTATATTCAGCAGTGTATGGCATATCCCAAACGATACACCCTTCAGTAGGGCAAGCCGCTGCACACGCAGGTGTTGAAGCATGACCAACACACTCGATACATTTTTCAGGTTTAACATACGTATATTCCCAATCCTCACGAGGAGAATCACCCTCACTTGCGATTGCCGCTACCGGACATTCGTCGATACAAGCATCACAGTTGATACATAAATCAGTTATTAATACAGCCATAATAAGCTCCTTTAGTTTGTTTTATACAATTGGTCTTTGCATTTTTCGTACGAGCTTGAATCTAAAACCGGCATGAGTTTAATATCTACAGCTTTAAGCAGCAATGTTACACTACACCCTTCGCACAACTCCATCCGATCGAACGCGTCGGTGGTGATAAGAGAGTTGAGTTTCCCGCAGGGGGTATTTACACTCACTTCACTGAGTACCAACCCCTTACGAAAATGTTGCAGTTCGCCGGAGAGATGGTTTTCGATCGAAACACTCCCCTCTTTAGCTCCCTTGCAGATAGCTATTGCCGCTTCTTGGACACGACACTCCACCTCATCACCGATATGGAGCCATTTAGGGACTTCGGTTTTGAGAAGTTTTAATTCCGTATCGTTAGCACGTACGGTGATACAGCTGAAAAACTGATCACTTTTGATATCTTCTACCCGTGCTGAAAACGTATTCATAGAAACCCTCCTACCAGAGATAAATCACTATCTTTTTATCGATTACATTTTCAAATTGCTCTAAAATCATCCCCGCCGTAGAGGTTGGCCCGAGATGACATCCTGAACACGCACCCAAATAACGGAGCCAAATTTCAGGAGTATCACCACCGATATAGTTCACAAGAGCGACTCCACCGCCATCACTCGCGAGGGTAGGAGCGAGGTTTTCAGCGATCACCATCTCGATTTTCGCTCTTTGAGAGGATTCATCCATCATTCGAAATGCGACATTTATGTCGGTCGCCTCTGACATATTGCTGACATAAGTGAGGAGTGAGTGGGCTTGCGCTTCACCGGCATGAGCGGCGCGGATCATCCATTGCATCGAGGTTAAAACGTCTTCATCACGGAGTAAAATCCCAAGTTTGAGTTGAGCGGTTGGCATGTTGGCTTCGGCTGCAGTTGTGTAATAACGGATGGCTTCTGCTTTATCCGCAGTGACACCAATCCCGTTTTCATACATTCCACCCATATAAAAAGAAGCGGTCTCATGCCCATACGCTGCCGCACGTTCAAAGAGTGTAAAAGCGACAGAGATATTTCTCTCTACTCCATATCCTTTAACATACATGGTTCCCAGATTGACCATTGCATCCGTATTCGTAGCACTAAGCGGTTCCCAAATCGATTTAGCCACCATATACTCTTTTTTATCATAGGCCGCGATTGCTGTCTCCATTAATGGTTGTGCTTCCATACTCTTCTCCTCAAGTCGTTTTAAATTGCTGCGTAAATCGCTCATCGCCTCTTCGTACGTATCACCGTACCCTTTAACATCAGGAAAATCACAGCTGTATATCTCATAGCCGTCACCTTCTTCGTTACTAAAGTAGTGATAATGGGTACGAAGTTCATCCATGTGCGTATTACCTCACTTTTGGTTCTTATATGCAACCGTCGTTCTATCGTAGAGAATAGAAAATGCATTTTGCTATTAAAATCTAGACATGAAGGGGCAAAGATGATTGCTATTCCCGTCGAAACTGATACACAAGATACGATGAGTACGAAACTTTTTGGTAATGCCAAATTTTTCGCACTTGTCGATCCGCTCACGAAAAAAAGTACTATCATCTCCAATGAAGGGTGCGGTAATGGAATCAAAACCGCCCCCTTCCTAGCAGACTCAGGTGCAACATCAGCCCTGTACGGTTTTTTAGGCGACGGCCCTTTTCATGTCATGGTACGTGAGGGGATCTCTGTTTATTGGCTCGGTAAAGAGACAATGAGTTTGGATCGTGCGATCGATGTCGCACTATCTGAGAGTTTAATCCGGGTCACTCCTGAGAATGCGTCGGATTATCTTGATCCGGGAACCAATGCAGGCGCGTGCGAATGTGGGTGCACCCATGAGTGAGATTATTACAAACGAAATGGCTGAGATACGCACGCTCATCGCAGAAACCGTTGCCAAACGTAATGCCCTCAAACTCGAAATGGAACATTGGTATGAGAGCAACTCCAAACGCTTTCCGAGCACCAACGAACTCATCACCGTTGATTCGACGCTGAGTGAACTTGACAGCCATTACAAACGGCTATGGGATTATCATAATAGCCGATCAAGAGCTTCATGAGTACCTTTTCATCCGATGGACGTCTGCTTACTGATATCGGTGAGATAGAACAATACCGGAGGATACTGGATAAAGACAGCGTCAAAAGCGGTGAGCCTCATTGGGCGAGTATGGGGAAAAATACGATCACCCTTTTTCAGGTATTGATCGATCAAGATTTGACCCATTTGGTGATGGTACTGCGCCACTATCCCAAATACATCGAAGCGGTATGTGAACATTTTCGTTACGCTTACAGTTACAGTGAAAACAGTGCCGATATCGATGCGGCATCTGATCTATTAGAGATGGGGGAGCCTTATTTTACGAAACAGTTTGTCCGTAATGTAATGCGAAAACTACCCAAATTTGAAAGCGATGATCGTGACGCCATGCACATTTTTCTAGAGCGGCTCACCGAGAATCAAAGCAGATGGCATCCTATCATCACGATGCATTATCGCCATAGCATTAAACGTCTAATCGATACGTCGTCTCTACACCCCCTACAGCGGATAGTGTTAGAGAAAAAAATGGCTTCCATCCGTGAAGTGATTACCTATGATTACGAAGCAAGTGATCGGGATTCAAATCTTGATATCCCCTATATGACCTAAAATACAAGGATTATACTATGAATGAGCATCTAAAAAGTGAAGTATTAAAACACGCCAGAAATGCGTTTGAGCGTGCATGTACCTTGAGAGAAAATGAACGAATCGAAGTCTATCTCTATGATGGAGCGGTAAAAACCAGCGATGTTTTGGGCGAAGATGAAAAAATTGTCTACAGTACCAATAGAATTTTGTGTTATCAAGTCTGGGGACACGATTATCTCGAAGATGAAATCAGAGCATGGATCGATCATGCAAGATTAGAGATTACCCCAAAACCACTCGAAGAGAGTATTGTTGAAACGCTGAATGCCATTGCCGCTTCCAAAGGAGTCTCATCCGATGAGATCAGTTCTTACGAAGTGTTTGCCAATCTCAAAATGGATCAACTCGAACAGATTGAACATGCGATCATCGAATATTGGTGGGATAACAAAGAGGTTGAAAATGCTAAATCATTGGCACTGGAGCAAATCAACGATGCATTAGCGAGTATGGAGGGATGATCCTCTCTCTGCAATCTCTACAGTATAGTGTTAATATCGATATCACGACAGATCAGTTTAAACGTCTGCGTGATCCCGCAGTCTGCCCAGATGAGATTGAGGAAATAGCTGTTGGATGCGGTTGCGATCCTATAATCTTGAAAGATTATGTGGAAGATTTGAAAAAATCAATTCGTGACATAATAGAAATCGACGCTTCATGCGATTATTCGGATCATCTGTAAATTAATTTCACCTAATCAATGCTATAATCCAAAATAATTGTATTGTTAGGAGTTTTTTTATGTTTTTGAAAAGCATTTTCCTCTCAACCTCACTCATTGTCTCCGTACTCATGATGGTAGGATGTGCAACCCCTAGCCCCCATGAATCTCTCAAAAATGCGATGAATAAAACGTTTGATACAAGCGGATATAACTACACATCAACAACACGCATCACCAAAATCACTTTCCCTGAAGAGACAAATACCACCACTATCACCTCTCTTTACCTCCAAAAAGGGATCGATGTTATCCGAGGATTTTCGTTCGGGATCAATGGTGCAGTCAATTATTCCAACAGTATCCAATCCGAAGCGACGTATGATCTCCACTATAATAAAGATAATGTCGAAATCTCAATGAAATTCCCGTTTTTGTTCGATTATTCGACCAAAACACTCTACATGGGAAAAACATTTCTAAATACCATTTTCCCGATGAAGGCTGAAGATGAGGGGAAATTCATCCGATTTGACCTCAATGACAGCATCATTAGCACCCTCATCGATGAAGAGAATATGAAACAATTCGATGAGAAAAAAGTACACAGTATTAACGCTGCGATCAAAGAGGGGACGATTAAAGCATTTAACGACATAAACAGTTCATATTTTAGTTATCAACCACTCAATACTCTGGAAAAAAACAGTGGAAGTACGAAAAAAATACACATCACTCTAGATCACAATCAATCGATGAAACTGATCTTAACGATAGCTGATTCACTTATCCAGAAAATGTACGCTGAATCACTGATTACCAAAGAGGCATACGGTTCGTATATGTTTATCAGTGATCCGAAACAACTCGAACCGCTCATCGCTGAGCTTAACTTGCAGCTTGATTTTGATTTTGGTATTGGCTCAGATGGTCACATCGTTTATCTCCGATCTCTGATAAACGGATCTGACAAAAATGATCGCTTTGCCCTCGGGATTGAAAATAGTGCCGAATTGAAAAACTTCAATGCCCCTAAATTCACTATCGATCCGAAAAGCGCCGGAAGTGTTGATTATATGGAGGTATTTAGCAAATGGAAAGAGCTAATCCCCTCCGATACGACCAAAGACACGTTAGAAGATATTGAAAAAATCCAAGATAATAGCAGTGAGCAAATTATATAAATCAGTTAAAAAAAGAACCAAATCAACAGCGCCATAGCGATGGCGAGGTTGAACCAGCTTCCCCCCTCTTCAAACAACATAATTAAAAAATCAAAATAGTATTTTTCATACCATGCAGGTGAAGATAAAAGAGCCTTTTGTGCATACGCAGTAATTTCAATGCTGTAAATAAATGCGATGATTTCCGGAACAATCAGAAAAAGGACGATTCCCAGAAAACCCCACACCGATTTTTCGGGTTTCATGGCGATAAGGGCTTGCTTGGTTTTTGGACTTTGGGCGATTTGTTTGAGTTTTTGTTTCATGAGTGCAATTATAGCCTCAGCTATCAAAAATCACCAGAGCTCTCCCAAATTGCACTTTTGCTTTTCGAGACAGTGCCCACAACACTTCATAGTTCGGCGGGATACGGGGGTATGATCCCTCACCGTCAGTAAAATAGAGTAACATCGTCGTCATCGGCAGATTTGCCTCTACGTAATCAAATGTAGGACGATAGTCAGTCCCCCCTCCCCCTTTAAGGGGAAAATCCATAGGGTCCCCGCTGATAAAGGTGTGGTGCGCATGTACTTTAGCATCAGCGATAATCAGCTCGATTTTGACCGAGGGGAAATTTTGCATGATCGTTTTAAACTCTTCCATAAACGCCCCCAATAGCTGATCATCAATGGAGCCGCTCGTGTCGACAGCGACACATAGACTGAGGGTATCGCTGGTGAGCGAGGGGAGTGCTATTCCGCGATGAATATGTTTTTTATTCGGAGGCATAAAGGCGTAGTTGTTACGCATGTGACGATTGACGGCATTATAGAGTTCAAACCGCCAATCCACATCACTAGGCTTTACCTTTTTCCCCAGTCTCTCTAACCCTAGCGGCATAGCCCCTTTGCGCTGTGCCACCTCCTGAGCAATCGACGCGGCGTATTGCCACTGCGACTCATCAGCAGTATCCATTTGATCCGCGATCCCCTCAATGTTGGCAAACTCTAGCGAATCATCTGATTCTTGGAACATCCCCTCAGATGGTGAACCGCCCTCTGCGTTCTCACCGTAAGCGTCCCCCTCACCGAGATTAAGATCATTTTTGAGTGCATCATAGATCTCTTCGGCGTACATTAGCTCATACTCTTTGTTGTAGTTTGCCCCTTGAGGGATAGTCAAACCGCTTTTAGAGAGGAGATTATTGATCGCGTAATCGGTCGCTAACTGCCACAGCCGTCCTCGGCGATTAAGCTTGCGTTGCTGATGTGAGAGAACATGGTGCATGACGGCGTTGGTGAGGATAAACATCACCTCCTCTACACTTCGACGCTCTAAAAACTCCACATTGTAGATAAACCGTTTCCCATTACTGGCATACCCTGAAACCTCCTCACTCGGCTCAAAATTAAGTCGCGAAGAGAGCATCCCGAAATAGGGATATTTGACAGTTAAAAGAGATTTTGCTTTAAGTAGTAGCTGTTCGTGCGACATTATCGTAACAATGTGTTGAATTGGCGCATCCACAGCGGCCAGCTCTCGACATGATCGAGTTCGATTTTACGAGCTCTGAGGTCTTGGATAATCATCACCGCAAACTCTCCGGGAAGTTTCAATGTATAGGTGATGAGATTATTTAGTTTTTTACTTCCCGTATAATCATTTACCCGCATTGTGAGTGCCGTGCTGAGGATATGAAGAGCTGATGGATCACTCGGTACATCCATGCACGTCCCCTCCATGATCGCGTCTAAATCAGGGAGCTGTGAAGCGACGAGGCGAAATCCGAGGTACGATGCCGCCAACTCCTCACCGATAGCTCCGCTCACCATTGCCATCACCAAATCCGCTTCAGGATTGGAGGCCATGATGTCATCCACATACTGCCAAGTACGCGGTGTAGCAAACGATCTACTCTCAGCATTAAAGACAAATAGCGCATCCGGACGGTGGGAAATATAAGCAATGATGGTAGGATCAATCCCTGAGCCAATCGCCCAGTTACGCCAATCCTCAACATTCGCCTCCATCTCCAAATGGACAAAACGATTCGCCAACGGTGCCGCCATCCGAAACACCACACCGCGATCACTTTCACGGTTCCCAGCCGCCACAATAGCCCACCCATCAGGAAGGCGATATTCACCAATTTTACGATCTAATATTAACTGATATGCAGAAGCCTGAACCATCGGTGCGGCGGTGTTGAGCTCATCCAAAAACAGTATCCCCCGCTCTTGTGAACCATCCGGTAAAAATGCCGGAGGTGCCCAAATCGCTGTGTCGTTTTTAGAGTTAAAAAACGGAATCCCTCGCAAATCGGTCGGATCGAGGAGTGAGAGACGCAGATCGATAAACCCGATATTTGCTTCACGTGCGATCTGAGCCACGATCGACGATTTCCCGATCCCCGGAGGCCCCCATAAAAAGACGGGAACTTTTCGTTCGCACAGATGGGCTAGGGAGCGTTTGGCACTTTGAGGGTTCATAGATTTCCTTATGCTTGTCATCCCGTACTAGATACGGGATCCATTTTTAAATGAAGCTGGATTCCCAATCGAGTTGGGAATGACAGTTTTAGATAATGATGCATTTATTGTGCGAAAAAGGTAGAACAAAAATTGTATTGAGAAAAATATATAATACTTGAAGGAACCCCACATGTCTATCCAAAGCTATATCGCCGACAACAAACTCGAATGGATGATCGTTTACAATGCACCAACTGACGCATACAAATATGCGTATCGCGGATGTCTCGTTGTAACCGAAGGTAAAGTTATCACAGCTGATAAAAGCCTACCTCCAAAAGATATCGTCAAACAAGTTATCCTTGCAACCAACAGCGATACAATCGATTTTATGGCGCTAGAGCTTCAATCTTTGGATCTTTTTGAATCTTTTGTTGCAAAATACAAAGAGTATTTGACTCCTGAAGGAAAATATCTCCTTTTCGTCTCTGACATTATCGGAAAAGGCTCATTCGTTTATGAAGGAATTACGTTCAATACGTTTGCATTGGATGAAAGTTCTGTATGGAACGACTTACTCGAACTCGGTGATCTTTCAAAAGGTGATTTGAAAAAGATGTCTGATAAAGAGAAAATCGATGCTGTTGCAAAAGAAGTTTCTCGTAGCAATCTCCGCCTTAGCGAAAAAACCTATGAAGATATCAAAGCGTTACAACGCGGTGGAAAAGCTTCATTCGGGGCAGTTTAAACCTCCTCGTCATTCCGTGCTACGACACGGAATCTACATCCCGTATTAAGTACGGGATGAGAAACTTGACTTCACTGCGCTCTCTTCTCCAAACACCCTTTTTCCATACAATTAATTTTCGGCATTGCTTCCACATAACGATCTAAAATTTCGGACACTTTTTTCTCATCAAATCCGCACAGTTTCTCGCTCCCGATAACCATCAACGGACGACGGATCAAAATCGGATTTGCCATCAATAGTGCCATTGCAGAATCTTCATCCAAAGTTTCAGGAAAAATTTCACCGTTTTTGATCGCGGGGGCGGCAGGGTTAAACCACTCGCACACTTTTTTATCTCCCATGAAACTACGTAGCGATTCGGCATCCAAACCATGTTCTAGGAGATTACGTTCAATCAGAGTACAACCGCTCTGACGTAATATCTGCTTTTGCTTAGCATTGGCAGCACAAAAAGGTTTTTCATAAAAGACGACGAGTTTAACCATTACTCTATCCCGATGAGCGCACGCCCTTTTTTATTTAAATAAAAGGTATCGTATCCGTCATCTCCGACACTCATGCACTCACCCAAATACCCTTCATCATACAGCTCAGACATGATGTTTCTGACTTCAGACTTATCCATCTGAGCATACTCAGCTATATCATCCGATTCATAAATATTGTATTCCCACTCGTCACTGAGGTTAAAAATTGTTTTCATCACTTTGAGTTTCATTTCAGTCATGGAATTCCTTTAATAGGGCAATTTGTTTCGTCAGTACAATCACTTGAAGTGGATGAAGTTTCTCACGAGCGATCCACGTTTCAAACTCACTATAATAATGTGCTTTTATCTTATCATGCAACTTTTGTACTTGATCATTTAGTTCCGATAATAACGATTTTGCTTCATCAAACGTATAGGTTTTGAGAGGTCTCAGCCTCCGTATAACCCCATCACACAATTTCTCATCGATGTGTTCCTCTGCTAACTCTAAAAACTGCGATGCCCGAATCGCTGAGGCAAAGTTCTCATTCCAAATCCGACCGTTAATCATCTGATC
>NZ_JAQTYM010000068.1 GCF_028688295.1 Sulfuricurvum sp. | reverse complement strand
TATCCACTTACTGAACGACTCGGTGTCAATACTACATGGTATTATAATGGACCTAAGCGTGGGTATTTACGTGAGAATGGTGATATTCGTACCTACGGCTCTACGATGCTGGTAGATGAAACACTCTCCTATAATTTGGATGATTTATCTATGGTAACGTTCAGTGTCAAAAATCTCTTTAACGAGTCAGTAATTTATCCCTCTTATGATGCAAAACATGAGGGGATACATCGTGAAGGTCGTAATTGGTTAATGACGTATGAGAAACAGTTTTAAATGGATTTTTAAAAGATAAGTGCATAGGAAGTGGCTCCGAATGCTGGATTCGAACCAGCGACCAAGTGATTAACAGTCACCTACTCTACCGCTGAGCTAATTCGGAATGTAACAATGGAGAAATCTTAAAAATGGCTCCGAATACTGGATTCGAACCAGTGACCAAGTGATTAACAGTCACCTACTCTACCGCTGAGCTAATTCGGAATCTTTAAGAGGGCGCAATTATACGCTATGTTAGGTTGGATGTCAATAAAAATGGGTTTATTTAGAGCGTTTTCGATCAATATTTTCGATTGGGACGAAAAAAATGATATTAGAGCGCTCAATTTGAGCAATTTTGCCGTGATGGAGCAAATTTTCAAAGCGTTTTTTGGACGGAATATCGAACAGAGCATTGATATCATCCTGCGTGAGAGGACGTTTATCCAAGGTTGTTAGGATATCCTCGTCGCTGAAAGGACTCGGAGTTGCAGAGGCATGCGTACGGGATACGATATGGATTGGTAATACAGGATCAAAGCGGTGTGCTAAGGCATGCAGCTCCTCAAAACTAAGACCCTGAACCGTATATGCGGGAGGTCGATCAATCGTACCGATATCGATACGCTCACATCGGATACCCTTTAGCGCATGGTTAAGTGCTTCCACTTCACTAAGAACGTCATTGATCCCTTTGACAAACAATATCTCTAAAAACAATTTCCCCTCAAATTGTTGTGAAAATCGGGTGATGCTTTCGATAATCGTGCCGATCTCTATCCCCTCAGCAGGACGATCGATTTTTTTAAAAACATCGGGTGTTGCTGCATCGAGAGAGAGTTTGACTTGGTCGAGTTTTAAGAGGGTATCAAATACGATAGGATCACTTAAGCAGGCACTGTTTGAGAGGATCAGCGTTTGGATATTCCCTTTGATCGTATCGAGCTGTTCGATCAGTTCAGACAAATACGGATACATCGTTGGCTCGCCGTTAGCGGTGATCGTAATGACATCGATATCGGGGTGTTTAGAGAGAGCTTCTTTTAAATCGGTGATGATAGTCTCGACCGGTGTTACGGTATGTTGGTGTGCCATTGCGGCAGCAGGGGAAAGTTCACAGTAAAGACAGTCAAAGTTGCATTGTTTGGCGGATGAGGAGAGATCAATCCCGAGCGACGCACCGAAACGGCGTGAGAAAACGGGACCGAAAATAGTGGACATTTATTTTTTACTGACTCTCTGACATTCACGAACGAAGTGTTGAGCATTTTCAACCGGAACGTCGGGGAGAATCCCGTGACCGAGGTTGAAGATATGGCGTTTTCCACCCATAATCTCTTGGATCGCTTCGACACACGCGGTTGTTTGCTCTTTAGAGTACAAACGACACGGCTCCATGTTTCCTTGAAGGACGTAACGATCTCCCAGTTTCTCTTTCGCGAGTGCCATCGGAGTACTCCAATCAACTCCGAATACATCGAAATTACCATACACTTTATCCAAAAAGGCTGGGATCCCTTTAGGGAACATGATAACGGGGACATGAGGATATTTTTCTTTTAAATACTCAGCGATTTCAACCATATAGCTCCATGAAAACTCATCATAACGTGATGGTTCGATGGCTGCTGCCCAACTGTCGAAGATTTGGACAACATCGATCCCCGATTGGATCTGTTTTTCCATATACAGTTTGACCACATCGGTCACTTTTCGGAGGATTTTATGGAGAAGCTCAGGGTTAGAGTACATCATTTTTTTACAGATGTTATAGGTTTTAGTCCCTTGCCCCTCGATCATATAAGTGGCTAACGTCCACGGTGCCCCCGTAAATCCGATGAGGGCTTTGTTATCGTCACGCGCATCGAGCTGAGAGCGCAAGATTTTGATGGTGTCGTAAACGTAGGTAAGTTTACCTGCCGCTTCTTCGCCACCGATAAGCTCATTTAAATCTTCCTCAGAAGCGATCGGTTTTTCGAAAACGGGACCTTCCCCTTTGATGAAATCTAGTTGCATCCCCATTTCGTTCGGAACGACCAAGATATCGCTGAACAAAATCGCTGCATCGACATTGACGATATCGATAGGCTGGATGGTAACTTCTGCTGCCATATCAGGGGCATGGCAAAGGTTGAGGAAGTTTCCGGCACGTTTGCGTACTTCCATGTACTCTGGCAAATAGCGTCCCGCTTGGCGCATCATCCATACAGGTGTATAAGGAGTTTCTTTACCGAAACACGCATCAACAAATATTTTAGACATGGTATTCCTTAGTGTTCATGATGACCGACTTTACTAAGAAAGTAGAGTCCTACGGCTACTGCCGTGATGGAAAGGGCAAGATACAATAACTCTAGTGCTCCACTAAATTCGGTATGTCCCACTTTTTGGAAGAATCCGACGACGAGTACCATAACAATGACTTTCGAAATTTTATCTTTGAGCTGATCGAGAGAATGGACAGCGAGGAGTTGGTTTTCCTTTCCGTGTTCATCTTTTGCCGGATCGATATCGGAGATAAAGAGCTCATATAGGCCGAATGAGAAAATAATCATAACGACACCGATAAGGTACAAATCAACCGCACCGATAATTCCACCAACTACTGTTTCATGGAACCCCTCTGGGTGTGCATGGGTCATATAGGTATTGATAACATACGATGTTGTGTAATAAATATCAAAACTGGCAATCGCAAAGAGGACAACAGCTCCGAGCAATCCAAAAACAACAGCTAATATAATGATGAATCGTGAACTCCACAGTCCATTTTCAAATAATTTTTCGATAAAGTTCATATTATTCTCCTTGCATTTCTACCCATTTTTGGGCGATACGAACTGCATTCGTTGCAGCTCCTACACGGAGGTTGTCGGCAACAACCCATAAGTGGAGAACATTTTCACGGTAAAGGTCATTTCGGATACGTCCTACAAACGTCTCATTTTGATCCATACAAAGCGACGGCATCGGATAGATGCTTTCGCTTGGAGTATCTAAAACGATGATATTCGGTGCTTTGCTCAAAAGTTCGCGTGCTTCATTGGCATCCACAGCACCATCAAACGTGAGAGTAAGTGTTTCAGCATGACCCCGAAGTGTCGGAATACGGACACACGTTGCGCTCACTTCGATATCTTTGTGCATTATCTTCTGTGTTTCGTTCACCATTTTGAGTTCTTCTTTGGTGTAGCCGTTGTCGGTGAACGAGTCGATTTGAGGGATAGCATTAAGTGCAATACGGTGAGGGAATTTTTTCGGTTCCATGTCATCGAGTTTGAAGGCAAAAAAGGCTTGCATTTGCTCTACTAGCTCTTCCATTGCCGACTTGCCCGCACCGGATGTTGCTTGGTAAGTACTGACGTCGATACGTTGTAAATCATAGGCATCATCAAGCGGTTTGAGAGCTTGTACCATTTGGATGGTCGAGCAGTTAGGGTTAGCGATAATACCGGTATTTTTCCACTGAGCGATATCTTCAGGATTCACTTCAGGGACAACGAGGGGAATATCTTCAAACATACGGAAGTGACTGGTGTTGTCGATAACTACCGCACCTGCTTTTGCGGCATAAGGAGCAAATTCGGCAGAAACACTTCCCCCTGCACTAAAGAGAGCTATTTCAATCTCTTCTTCATCGAATACAGTAGGAGTTAACTCTTTGATTATTAGTTCTTTATCTTTGAACGTAACGGTATTTCCGGCACTGCGCGCGCTGGCGAGGGGAACCAATTTGGCTAAAGGGAATTCGATTTCTTCGAAAACACGTAAAATTTCTTCACCGACAGCACCGCTGGCACCGACGATGGCAACATTGTAAAGTTTCATAGGAAGCTTTCCTTGAGAGGGGATAGTATCGCCTCTGAATATTTTTCCGCGATTATATCGAATACCTACTTATATTCGACCTAAGCCTCGTGCTTCCAAAAAGAGATCTTCGGTATCGATAAGATTTCCATCACTTAAAATCGCTGAGCGTTCAACGACAGAGATTAATTCACGGATATTTCCCGGCCAGTTATAATGTTCAAGGGCGTTTTTTGCATTAGGGGTAAAAGATTTCGTTTCAAAAGCGTATTGAGTGCAATAACGCTCTAATGCGGCTCTAGCGATAGAGAGTATCTCTTCACGACGTTCTCTCAAAGGGGGGATATACAGAGGGATGGTATTGAGACGATAGTAGAGGTCTTCGCGGAATTTCCCATCGTTGATTTTTTCATCCAAATTTGCATTGGTTGCGGTGATAATTCGGACATTGATTTTGGTGTTTTTGGATGCACCTAAGCGGCGTATTTCACGCTCTTGTAAAACACGCAATAATTTAGCTTGAAGAGAATAGGGCATTTCAGCAATTTCATCTAAAAATAGCGTCCCCCCCTCAGCAAGTTCAAATTGTCCTATTTTGGCTTCGATGGCATCGGTAAATGACCCTTTTTCAAACCCAAATAGCTCACTTTCGATAAGATTATCGGGGATAGCTGCCATATTGATGGCGATAAAGGGTTTGGATGAACGGGTGGAAGTGTCGTGAATATGACGTGCAAATACCTCTTTGCCCACACCACTCTCACCCAAAAGCATAATGCTCGCATCGGTAGAAGCTGCCTTGCCGGTGCGACTTAGCAGCTTTTCTAGAGCGGGTGATGTACCGAGAAAAGATGTGTTTGAAAGGATAGGGGTGCCAACAGTGGATTTTGGTGTTTTTTTCACGATGTTTGCGGTTCGCTCTATTGCGGCGATTAGTGTTTCGATTTCAAATGGTTTGAGTAAAAAGTCTTTGACACCTAACTGGATTGATTCGATAGCACGGGTTAAGGTTGCATTTCCGGTGATGATAATCACCTCAAATTTCCCCCCTAAAGCTTTTACAAATTCGATACCGTCCATCCCCGGCATATTGATATCACTGATGATGAGTTCAAAGGTATCGTCGAGTTTTTTGAGGGCGTCACGAGGATTTTTAAAGGTATGAACCTCGTATTTTTCATAATCTGCCATCGCAATTTCGAGCGATTTGCGCATATTGATATCGTCTTCAACAATCGCAATTTTCATCTGCACCTACCCATTATTTAGTAGCTGTGATTGTAACAGACTCATCATTAAACTCGACTGCATAGCAGTATGTCGGGAGTGTTAGTGAATTGAGCGTTTGAGGGTTTATGGTTCTAAAAGTATCATTGCTTTTAATGTGCAATTCATGAGATGCTGCAAATTCTAAAAAAGCGGTTTGCTCACGGCGTAAGAGGGTGTGTAAGTTCTCAAGATTTAAACGCTCAAGAGTTATGGATTCGGATGGAGTAAAGGGGTGACACGGTTGCATCGCTTTAGATACAGAGAGTGTTTCATAAATGGGTTGGGTATTTTTAGAGGTAAGCCGATACCCTATATAGTAGTGATCGGCTCCAAAGGAAACGGTTGTGCTTATTGCAAGAAACGTGAATAAGAAAGAGCGATTTCCATTTCGACTTCGCACAGACCCTCTTTAAATGTTGTATTGGTCACATTAGCCCCTTTTACCAGTGCTTCGACAGAGGTTCGGGTACTTGATTGCACTAACATCATATTTTTGATAGTGTCTTGTCCCTCAACACGTACTCCGCGTACTTTTTCAGCAATTTGGCGATAGCCATCAGCAACAGCAGCACGTTTTGCGAGTGCATACGCTTGTGCAGGTGAAGCGGTGACAGAGGGGGCAACACCTTGACCTACAACGGTAATAACCAGTTCATTTTGAGATTTTAAAATTGGTTCAACACAATGACCATCAGTGCCACTGTAGACACATTTTATTTGGGGTTCAGAAGATGCATCGGTGGAAAAAAATCCCGCATTAAGTGCGGGAACGGTGAGAAGCAGTGCAAGAAGAGCAGAGATTCGCATTAGGGTTCCTTCGGGTAGGTTTGGAATAATTACTCAATACAGAGCAAATATTATTCCAATTCGAGCGTACCGTCTGTTCCTTCTACCTCTTCTTCATCTTCTTCTTTTTTTGGACAACGGGAAATGCTTGCTACGTCATCCCCTTTGATAATGTAAACACCGCTGGTATTACGTCCCGATTTTGCAATCGTTTGCATATCTACGCGGATCATTTTACCCGCTTTAGTAAGGGCCATCATGTCCATCGTCTCATCAACCATGAGACAACCAACAACGGTTGTTCCCGTTTTTTGATTGAGTTTCATCGCGATAACACCGGTTCCGGCACGGTTTGTGAGGCGATACTCTTCAGCGGTGGTGCGTTTTCCGATCCCTTTTTCACTCACCATCAAAATCTCTTCTTCATCTGATTTGATGATGTTGGCATCGACGACGACGTCCCCTTCGATTTTGAATTTAATACCGCGTACACCACGGGTACTACGTCCCTGATCACGAGTTTTTTCGATTTCGAATTTGATACATTGTGCGTATTTCGTTACGATAAAGAGGTATTTGGTCTCTTCATTTGCGATGTGTGCGGTAATGAGTGCATCATCATCATCGAGAACGATTGCACGAACACCGTTACTTCGGACATTCGAGAATTCGCTGAGGGCGGTACGTTTAACAACACCGTTTTGGGTGAAGAAAACCAGTGATTTACTCTCATCGAAATCGGTCGTCGGGATGATGGAGCGGATTTTTTCATCCGCTTCGAGGTTGATGAGGTTAACAACTGCTTTACCTTTGGCAGTACGTGATCCTTCAGGGATTTTGTACACTTTGAGCCAGTGGAGTTGTCCGCGATCAGTGACAAACATCAAGGTATCATGGGTGTTACAAGTATAGAACTTCTCGATAAAGTCATCATCATAAGTGGTTACAGCAATTTTACCTTTACCGCCTCGGATTTGTTTCTCATACGCTACCAATGGCACACGTTTGATGTATCCACGGTGAGAAATAGTAACAACCATCGGCTCATTCGGGATCAAATCTTCGATATTGATATCATCGTAGTTATCTTCAATATCGGTAACACGTGGAATATTGTATTGTTCAACAAGTTCTACAAATTCCCCTTTGATAATACTTTTGAGAACCTCTTCGCTTCGGAGGATTGATTCGAGGTAGTCGATGTGAGTCAAAATCTCTTTGAGCTCATTTTCGATTTTATCGCGCTCTAATCCGGTAAGACGCTGTAATCGCATATCCAAGATCGCTTGGGCTTGGATTGGAGAAAAGCCAAACTCAGAAATCAAGCCATTTTTAGCCGCTTCACCGTCATTACTCGCACGGATGAGTTTGATGATCGCTTCGATATGATCGAGTGCTTTTTTCAAACCTTCTAAGATATGAGCGCGGGCTTTTGCTTTTTCGAGATCGAAAATAGTACGGCGGATAATGACCGTTTTACGGTGATTGATAAAGTGACCCAACATCTCAAGAAGAGTGAATACACGAGGCTCTTGGTTGAATACCGAGAGCATGATGATCCCGAATGTCGTCTCCATATTAGTCGATTTATAAAGATTGTTGAGGACGATTTCGCTCATCGCATCGCGTTTAAGCTCAATAACAACACGGATACCTTCACGGTCAGACTCATCGCGGATCTCACTGATCCCCTCGATGAATTTGTCTTTAACCAAATCGGCAATACTTTCGATCAAACGTGCTTTATTGACTTGGTATGGGAGTTCGTCAATGACGATAACGTCTTTGTTCGATTTTTTCTCAATATGGGTTTTTGCACGAATGCGGATACGTCCACGACCGGTTTCATACGCATCTAAAATCCCTTTTTTACCATAGATTGTTCCACCGGTAGGAAAATCGGGAGCTTTGATAAACTGCATGATCTCGATAAGAGAGGTATTCGGGTTATCCATAAGATGAACCAATGCACTGAGTACCTCATTTGGATTATGAGGAGGAATATTGGTTGCCATACCGACGGCGATACCGCTTGAACCGTTAATGATAAGGTTCGGGACACGTGTAGGGAGGACTTCGGGCTCAAAAGTAGTACCGTCATAGTTCTCGATCATATCAACGGTATCTTTTTCAAGATCTTTTAGGAGTTCTCCCGCGTAACGGGTCATACGTGCTTCGGTATAACGCATTGCTGCTGCGCTGTCTCCATCGACTGAACCGAAGTTCCCTTGACCATCAACGAGCGGTGCGCGCATCGCAAAAGGCTGTGCCATACGTACGAGAGCATCATATACGGATGTGTCACCGTGTGGATGGTATTGACCGATAACATCCCCGACGATACGGGCAGATTTTTTATATTTAGCACCGGCTGAGAGGCTAAGTTTGTCCATGGCATAAAGGATACGACGGTGAACCGGTTTAAGGCCGTCTCGGACGTCAGGAAGTGCACGCCCGATGATAACGCTCATCGAGTAATCAAGATAACTGCTCTTGAGTGTGTCTTCTATATTAATGTCATTTATTTCGCTGTTGTCTAGCAGATCGTTCATGCGGTCCCCAAAAGTGAAGATAATATGGCTGATTATAGCCGAATGAGGCTTAAATTCTCAAAACCTGTTTTTTTAGTTTTAATTTGCTTAATTAATTAAATAAGGTTACAATTGTTCTAGATATTAGTGGTATGGAGTTCAGAATTTATGAAAAAAATTGAAGCGGTTATCAAACCTTTTAAACTCGAAGATGTAAAAGATGCCCTTGCCGAAATCGGAATTACCGGTATGACCGTGAGTGAAGTAAAAGGTTACGGACGACAAAAAGGGCACAGCGAATTGTATCGCGGTGCGGAATATGTAGTTGATTTTCTCCCAAAGATTAAAATGGAGATGATCGTCGATGATGAAATGGTAGATACGGTTGTGAATAAAGTAGTCGAAGCAGCTCGGACTGGAAAAATCGGTGATGGTAAAATCTTTATTAGCGATATTAGTCAAATCATCCGTATCCGTACGGGTGAAACGGGTAGCGAGGCTATTTAATATTTGATGTTACGCACTAAAACGAACTTGTCCGTTTTAGTGGCAGGGACAAATGTCCCTACAACCCCCTAAAGCTACCAGCATAAATACTGGAGATTTTTAAAGCTAACTACTTTCAATTTTGTTTGCCAACTCTCTTATCCTCTTTCCTTATAGTATAAAATCTTGCTGTTTTTTAATTCATCTCGTATATTGATTAAAAATTAATCAGTATTCTGCACTATTAGCTTTCGATTACTTTGTACAATGGTATCCGACATTCAAGTTATAAGGAGAGAAAATGAAAAAGTGGCTTTTAGCTTTATCGCTTTTGGGCGTATCGGCGTTTGCCGAAGATGCGGCAGCTGTTGTAGAACCGGTACTCAATTCGGGAGATACAGCATGGATGATGATGTCAACGGCATTGGTTATGTTAATGACTCCAATCGGTTTGGCATTGTTTTACGGCGGTATGACTCGCTCTAAAAATATTTTGAATACATTTTCAATGGTATTTGGTGCGTTTGCTGTAGCGTTTATCGCATGGGTTGTTGCCGGTTTCTCAATCGCGTTTGGAACGATGGACGGTTCAATGAACCAAGTAATCGGTGGTTTTGGTCATGTGATGCTCGGTGGCATCAGTTGGACAGAATTCGCAAGTGTTGATTTGGGTCAGCTTTATCCTAAATTTGTATTTGTAGTGTTCCAAGGGACATTTGCCGCTATTACTGTCGGTATTGTTGCCGGTTCTGTGATTGAGCGTATGAAATTCTCAACATGGATGGTGTTTGCCTTTATTTGGACAATCGTTGTTTATGCTCCGATTACCCATATGGTATGGGGTGGCGGTTACCTTTTCAACGAAGGTGCTCTTGACTTCGCGGGTGGTACGGTTGTTCATATGAATGGTGGTTTGGCTGGTCTTGTATTAGCTATTTTGATCGGCAAACGTGCTGGTTATCCAAAAGTAGCGATGAAACCTGCAAGTGTTATTTTGACAGCTGTCGGTGCAGGTCTTCTTTGGTTCGGTTGGTACGGCTTTAACGGTGGATCTGCATTTGGTGCAAATGCTATCGCTGGAGTTGCTTATTTGACAACGACTATTGCCGCAACGGTAGCTACGGTTACTTGGATTGTGGTTGAGTATGCAGTATTCAAAAAACCAACATTGTTGGGTGCGGCAACCGGTGCCATCGCAGGGTTGGTAGCTATTACTCCTGCTGCTGGTTTCGTAGGTGTATCAGGTGCTTTCATTATCGGTGCTGTGGGTGCCTTGATCGCATTCTTCGGGGTAACGGCGCTCAAGAAAAAATTGGGTTACGATGATTCTTTGGATGCATTCGGAGTACACTTCCTTGCAGGTCTTTGGGGTGCGATTGCTACTGGTATCTTCGCTCTTAATGACAAAGGGTTACTATGGGATGGTCCACTTAAAGCTTCGGATGACCGTATGGGACAAATCATGATCCAACTAGAGTCTGTTTTGGTTGTCGGACTATTCACATTGGTCGGTACGATCGTGGTTTACTACATTGCAATGGCATTGACTGGCGGTTCACGTGTTAACGAAGAACAAGAGAGCCAAGGTTTGGATGAGTCGGTACACGGTGAACGTGGCTTTAACCTATAAGGAGTAAATGATGAAAAAAATTGAAGCGGTAATCAAACCATTTAAACTAGAAGATGTAAAAGACGCCCTTGCTGAAATCGGTATTACGGGTATGACCGTGAGTGAAGTAAAAGGTTACGGACGACAAAAAGGGCACAGCGAGTTGTATCGCGGTGCTGAGTATGTAGTTGATTTTCTTCCGAAAATCAAAATGGAGATGGTTGTTGATGATGCAATGGTTGATCAAGTGGTCAATACGGTTGTAGAAGCGGCACGCACCGGAAAAATCGGTGACGGTAAAATCTTCGTAAGTGACATCAGCAAAATCGTCCGTATCCGTACGGGTGAAACTGACATTGAGGCTATTTAATCTGATTGATTAAATTTTAATCAATAGTTCTTCTCAAATCCATTTATTTGGATCTATAATGCACACCTTTATCTTCAAATTAAAGGTGCTGCATGGATACTGCCTACGTTATCGATACCCTCTTTGCTCTTTTTTCAATCACTTTGATTATATTAATGGTTCCTGGTTTCGCGATGCTCGAAGCAGGTTTAGTTCGTACAAAAAACGTCTCTAGTGTTTTGACGGTCAACGTCATGATCTATGCGGTTGCATCGATGGCGTTTATTTTAGTCGGGTTTCATTTGGCTTTCGGTGATTTTCACTCGAGCACGATGAGCCAATGGGCATTTTTTATGTTCCAAATGGCGTTTGTCGGTAAAGCGATTAACATTATGAGTGGAGGGGTGGGCGAGCGTACTCGTCTTTTACCGTTGAGCTTTTTTACCGTTATTATGGGTGGGCTGATCTATCCAACGGCGGTTAATATTAGTTGGGGAAGCGACTGGCTTAAAGATACA
>NZ_JAQTYM010000067.1 GCF_028688295.1 Sulfuricurvum sp. | reverse complement strand
TTTAACCGATCCGGGAGCGTTGGAGATATTCGAGACGATCAAAAATTCCCTCGATGAATCGATGGTTATACCCATCGACGAAACGGAAGACGTAACGGACGTGATCGTGACATATACGCCCGGCATCCACGAAATTAACGAAAAAGCATTTTACCGGCTCTCTGTGAAGCCTACAACCGAAGACGGCATAATTGCCGGTTTGTATATCTTCCACAATAACGAGAAAGTTGCGTAAAACGTTTGAAAAGAGGTCACCTTATGCTTATGTTCAACGACGGAAAAGAACTTACAGATCGTCAAAGAGCGTTATTTTACAAACTTGTAAAAATCCTCGAAGCCCGGATAACGATCGGCAATGATGAAACCATCATTACACTATCGCCGGACGAGTTCAAAGAGTTCACCGGATTTGAATATAACACGGCCTCGGCTACATCAGTTTACAAAATGCTCAACTTCCCGATCGAGTTGTGTAACTTCACTCTTGAGACGTGGTACGTTTATTGGCCGGTGGTTGGAATATCGGTTAATCAATCTGAATCATCGTTTGCAGTAAGCGAAAATTTCATCAACGAGATTAAGCGGGGTCATTCTGATTTATTGCTCTTAAACGATACGATCAAAGCGGGGATCACCTCGAAGTGTGGCTTGGCTTTGTACGATTTAATAATAAACGATGCGGGATTTTTGCCCTGGACTGCAACACTTGAAGATTTCAAAATCGCAATGGGAATCGAACCGGGGCAATATCCTCGGCCAAGCTCTCTTAGAGAGCGATGTTTTGAAAGTGGTGTTGAAGAAATCAACTCCAAAACTCCTTTTAAACTCGCTTATAAATACGTCAAAGATGGAAAAAATATCACGGGGTTAACATTCTTCCTCATCGATGAGGAATTTTAAATCCCAATAAAACAATGCAATTTCTCTATATGAGGAATTTAAAATCCTAAAGGGTACAAAGATGGATCAAGAAAAAGTTGATGCAATACTCGCATTAATAGCAAAACGGCACTCTATTATCATTGATCGAGACGATCCTATTTTGGCGATAATGACCGCAAACGAGGCAATATTTGAGGATTTCTTAACAACGGTCGAAAGAGCGGTTGGCCGCCAAACAATAGAGATCGAGGGGATCACGGCAAAATATATCGCGGATGCAAAAGAGCTTGCCGAAGTAAAAATTGGTGCGGCGGTAACGGAAACATACCGGGTTCTCGATGAGCGGCACAAATTGGCTCTCAAAGAAATTGAAACAGCAACAAAAACAGCAGTCGCCGGGATCAACTCGGTCAACGATCAAGTCAAGATGAATTATCTACATATCGCGGCCGGATCGATCGCGTTATTGCTCATTGGCTTTTTTGTCGGGAAAATATTTTAAGCCCGGCTCACCAAAGGAAACGATTATGAAAAGAACGGCAAACATTATTTTGCAGGGCAAAGGCGGCGTCGGGAAGAGCTTTATTTCTTCTCTGATTGCTCAATATTTTAATGAGCAAAGAGGCAATAATGAAAGCATCATTTGTGTCGATACCGATCCGAACAATATGACATTTTCAACCATTCCGGCACTTAATGCCGTCCACCTTGAGCTATTCGAGAACGATATTTTGGATACACGAAAATTCGATACTCTTGTGATGCACATGCTTGAAAACGAGGATAAAGATTTTGTCATCGATAATGGAGCAACAACCTTTAATCCGTTGATTCAATACATTTTTGAAAATGACACATTCGCAACATTAGCGGATAAGTTCGAGGTGATTTTACACGTTCCTATCGTTGGCGGCGAGGCTCAAATTGACACCATCAACGGCTTTTTTCAACTCTTTGAAAAATGGCCGACCGTTAAATTCGTGGTATGGGTTAATGAGTTTCAAGGACGGATCAAGGACGAAGACGGAAACGAATTTGAGGCAATGGATATTTACAAAAAAAACAAAAAGAATATTTTTGCCGTGGTTTACATCGACGCGCAAAATCCGCAAACATTCGGTCGGGATATTGAAGACATGAAGAAAGCCAAATTGACTTTTGCGGAAGTGATGCAAGACGCTCGTTTTAATGTAATTGCAAAGCAACGGCTAAAAATGTTTAAAGATAAAATCTTTGGCCGCCTTGAAGTTGTTTACGGAAAAGTAGCGTAAAAGTGATATAATTCTTTTGTGAACAAAGTAAACACTCTTTCCATGTAGCTAATGGATAGGAAGAAACGGGCGGTGATCTTCGGGTCACTGCCCTTTTTTTTTGCCGATTTTTTCGGCTATGGTAGGGGTGGTGTGGGTATTTCTTCCGAAAGGAGAAGTTTACTTTGTCTCACTTAATGATAGTCTTTTTGGTGTTGATGGTGCTTGCACCCGCTCTGCATTAATCAAAAACGGGGGATTAGCTACCCCCCGGGCTATCTCTCCACTCCTTTCTTTTCCGATCGATCCCGTTTTTGTGTTTGAGTTTTTGATTGCTCTTTGCCATGCTCTGACAAAATAAATAGACCCTTTTCTTTGTCATTCAACTCTCGCACCCGGTTTTTAAACTCGTCGCTCCCTTGGATCACCAATGCGCTCATTTTCCCGAATTTGATTTTGGCCAAGTCCATAAACTCCTTGAGGGCTTTTTCGCTTTTATCGTACACAAGTTTTAAAGCTCTGCCGGTGTCGATGATCTTGCCGCCGTCCACCTTGTAAAAAATCGATCCGTTTTTTGAAACATGCGGTTTTTGTCCGGGGAGGATCGGGGAGCGTTGGCTCTCCCGTTCTCCCTCTTCGAGGATCAGAGCGTTAACGTTTGGATCGATCGGAGATTTCCGGCGCAACGTTTGGATCGCTTCGGCGTTACCGTCGGCCGCTTTATCGATCAAAAATTCCGCGTAGGTCTGAAACTTGTTATCTTTGTGGATCGTTGATCGTTCACCGGCGAATTGATCCTTGAGGGATTTAAACTCTTTAGCTCGCTCCTCGCCTAAAATCCGATAGGCTTCACGTTTAACATTACCGTTTAGTGTTGGATTGTTTTTAATCAGCTCACGCCGCCGGGCGTAATCATCTTTAAGATGCTTAAATGTTTTTTCGCCTTTTTCGGATAGCTTCTCAAGCAGCTCTTTTTTAGTGCTGCGCTGCTCTTTGGTTTTGTCCTGGTACTCATCCCAAAGAGAGGATTTTTTCGCGCCGAATTTGGTTGTGGCCGGTTCTTCGATCCGGGACGGTTTGAACTCTCCAAAACGCTTGGTCAAATTGTTTTTTGATAATCCCCGGTCAACGTCGGAAGCCTTGACGAACAATGACCGGTCTTTGTCTGAAATGACGATCCCGGCTCCGCGCTCTCGTAGTTCGAGATTGTATTTGTTGAGGGTCTTTTGTAGGTCTTCGAGGGATTTGGTTTCGTCCTTGAGGACTTCTTTGATCTCTCCGGCCGCTTCGGTTTTAACCCATGTTAAAAAGCTCGTTACGCCGGAGTGGATCTCTTTGTCTTTTATGTGTACCGGCTCTCGATCTTTGGCGGTGTGGTTCGTTCGCTTGAGATTGTATTTTTCCTCAAGCTCTGCGGCTTTTGTTTGGAGTATGTCAATATCTCTCAACGTCTCTTTTGTGCATTGGAACGTTTCGGGATCGATCCGGTTAATGGCGATATGAAAGTGTTTATTGTTGGTGTTGTCATGGACGACGCTAAGGCGTTGGTGGTTCTCGAACCCGATGGATTTAACAAGCTCCGCTTCGATCGCTTGTAATGTCTCCGGCGTTGGGTTCTCCTCTTCGGAAAAAGAGACGATCAGGTGTAACGTCTTGTCCCTTTTGGCGGTGGTGTTAATCTCTTGCGTTACGGTGATCTCTCCAATGGAATGTTTGAAACTATCATCACAACTGCAATTTGTGAATTGGTAGCCCTCGACTTTCTCGCCCTCGTTTTTAACGTCCATGAGGTAATCGGCCAAGCCTCCAAAGCTCCCCCCACCTTTTGACATTTTGGCAACTTTTTTGACGATCATTTTGCAACCTCCAAAAGACGATCCGCGATTATTAAAAGCTCCTCTTGTTTCGCCTCGATCTCTTTATACAATGATCTCACATCGATCTCATTTAGTCCGGCTCTGCGTTCCTTGTTCGACAACCACATTTTAAGAAGTCCACCAAGTCGGCCAAGGTCGGCGCGGCACTTCACGATCTCTAAATATGCAAGTTGATCGACGCGGGAATTGACCGGATAATTGAGTGCAAGATTTCTCAAATAGGTTGCATTTTTGACAGCGCAAAAAGTCGCTTTTTCGCTTATAGTTTGGTACTCTCCCGGGGTACATTTTACCCCTATGAGTTTGTCCCGGATCGGCTCTTTTTCCATTGGTGTATCCTCTCTTTTTTTCCTCAACGTCGAACGCGAAGCGTGAGTAAGTTCAAGATGTTAAAGTGGGTTTTTGCTTGCAAAAAGTTAAACTTTAGCCTATCTTGTCCTCTTTATAAGAGTTATTATACTTCACAATCGGTAATTTGTGCAACCTCCCCCTAAAAAGGGCAAAAAATCGCCGTTTTTGGCATAAAAATGAGTGTGATTTATCCGCAAAAATTGGTTATTATGATAGAATATAGGTAATTATTAGTAATAAAGGGTAAATTATGGCACTTCGTAAAGGTGACGCTTTGATTGAGTTTTTTTCAAACCTCCCTTTGATGCGGGAAATGTACGAAAAAAAGGGAATTGTAGTTGCTAAAAGGATGTATGAAATTTTGATCGAAGAGAAAAAAATCTCGATGGGTTACAAAAATTTTGCGGTACTTTTTAGTAAGCATTTAGCACCCAAAAAAGAGGTTGTATCCTCTGCCGGATCGACACCAAAAAATGAGGGGATCACGGCGGTGATTTCTGCGGCCGAGCATGCCCCGGTAACTTCGATCGAGGAAACAAGAGAGGAAGAAATGGGCGGGATTTTATTACGAGATAACCCAATAAGTAAAATGAATAATCCCGAAATTGGCCACGCTCATATCCCTAAAAAACTATGACCCTATAAGGGTCAATTAGCTCTAAGTTCTTCTTTTGCTTCTTCGAGTTCTTTTTCTATTTTATCACGATTCTTTTCTAATGTCCGATAGGCTTCGGGGTCTGCTATTTTACTATCCCGCATTGTCTGCATATCTTTCTCGATACCATCAAGAAGAGCTTTTGTTAAATCAACTGTATTTTTAGTAACCATATTTGTAAATCCTTTTTTTTAATTTGAAACTCAACTATACTTGTTGTTTGAGACGATCCCCCTAAACGTCTATATAGTATTGAATATTTATATGTTAATTGATGTAGATATTAAGTGTATAGTATTCGAGTATTGAAGAGTTTGCGAGAAAAGAATATTTTTTTCTCGCTTTCGTAAAGCTGAAATATTTAATTACTATTTTTTGAGTTTGTCCATGATCCAAAAGACCGGCGTTAAAACTGCCATTACAATCCGCAATAAAAGCGGATTACCCCCACCCATTCTTTCCGGCTCTTGATTATTTATCTCAAAAGTCTTTTTGTACTGCTCTTCTCCCAATACCTCGATATAGTATTGTTTTTCGGTGATCTCTCCAAGTTCGAGCCGTACCATTCGATCGATCTCAATACGATCAAAAAACATTCCATCGATCGCATGATGCCCTATTGAGTATTCAATCCCTCGGTACTGCTCCGGCGTTAATTTGTCCCGGTATTCATCGAGGATCATAATACATTCGACGCGGCTTGTAGGTGTCATTTGTTCCCCTTGTATTATTTAACTTAAATAACTTATTTAAGTTTATTAAATTCATCCGTCAAAATCTTTTTTGCATACGCCGTTACGTCTTTACACCCATTTTGGAAAGCAATAGGTGAGAGCGCATCGATCATCTCTTGAGAGATATAAAACTGTACACGCTGATTTTGTTTTTTGTAATCGTCAACGTTCGGCCGCCCGATTTGGTTATTGGATTTATCATTCTCTTTGATCGCCTCGAAATGATTTACAGGTGCTGTTTCGTCACCTTTTTTGAAGCCTTTGAAAGCCATTTTATTTATCCCCTTTCATTGTGTTAATTGTGTTAATTAACTTAATTAAGTTATTAAAGTCCTCTGACACTTTGCGGTAATTAAAGCCATTTAACCCGCCCTCGGCTTGCATCTGCTCAATCGTTTTATGCTCTGTAAAAATGTTTTGTAGAGCCATTGAGGAGCGAATAGGACAGATTGGAAGATGATCGAAACCAAACTCCTTGAGAGTGTCGAGGAGAATTTGATAGTCTTTGTCGGTCGCTTTGATTTTGTTTGGTACGAGTATGATATTTTTATTCAACGGTAACACCGAATTAATCGCCTCAATAGTTACCTCGACGTTTGCCTGCTCAACCACAAAAGGAATAATGACAACGTGAGAACGCTTGAGAGCGTCGGTCATGTGCTTAGTGATCCCACCGCCGAAATCGTAGATTACATCATCAAGCCCGGAGGGGATCGCATCTGTTGTTATCAATAGGTGGTTATCGTCTAAATGATTTTTGAGAACCGTATAGGTTTCATTGGCCACAATCCCATAATCGAACGAATACGCAAGATTTAGAGCGATTGAGGTTTTGCCTTGGCCGCCTTTAAAATTCATCACCGAAATTTCCATTAGTTCCCCTTTGCGTTTTTTGCAACTTTTAAAGCCTCTTCGAGTGTCGGATATGAGCCTTTATTTGTTGATCTATCCCATGCGCCACCATCGAGGCATCGAACCATATAACGGGTTCCACTCGGGAAACTCTCAAACCAACTTTCTTTTTGCTTTTGCATTTTGGCGTCCCACTCTTCTTTTGTTTTAACAGATGGGGTAAAGTTTTCTTCTTTTGCCCTCGCCAAAAGTTCTTCAAAGGTTTCTACATCATCCAAAGTATCGGTTATTATGTAAGGTTTGCCCCACCAATCGTTAATTTCGTCTTGGGGTCGCTCATTATTGTCTGTAACGTCAAATTCATCACGTAGGATCGGATCGATCGGGATTCCGTCGATCACATTTTTTTGATTTTGATACCGGTGTTTTTTAAGATACTTCACAATCTCCCCTTATGTTAAATAAGTTAATTATGTTATTTTAGTTAAATAAGTTAATTAAGTCAAGAGGATTGCTTAAAAAATTCGGGGTATTTCGCGCTTCACTTCTATCAATGCCGGTGAGCGGTAGGGCAACCCAAGGAATCGCCCTTAAGGGGATTAACTTTCTTTTTTTGGAGTTAATGAATTAAAGAGCATTTAGGGGAAGAGAGGCCGCCATCTTCTTTATCTCGTACACCCCGATTGCCTTTCTCTTGGCTTTCTTTTTGTTGGTGTCCCGACCCCATCCGGAGCGAGAGAGCTGAGTGAGCGGGGTGTACTGCCCCTTACACTAAAACTGAAAACGTCATTTTCAGTGTAAGGGAGCAATACTTTTAGTTATCCGTCGCGTCGGTCACGTCGGTCGCTTTGTCCATGTAGAGGCACTTTACACGGAATATCCATTAGGGCGGGTGGTAGCCATTACCCCCCTTAGCTTTACGTTCTGCGTGTCTCCTACGTTTTCAGAGCTTTATATACAAAACGATCAAGCGGATATAGTCTGCTGATCTTTCGATCACTACGGGCATCTCCCCGGAGAATTGAACCACAATCCTATCCTCACTCCGGGTGCCTGCGGTCTTTGGGCGTACCGTATTTTTCCGTCCTACGGTTGAGGACTTCACCGGTTATTATTTTTTTAGTATATAGATATGAGTATATACAAGCGTCACCGGCTCTACGCGATTTTTTTAACAATGGCAATAAATATATGATTTTAGCTATGCACGATTTAATTAGATTAGTACAATGATCGCAAGGAAGTAGAAGAGATAGAAAAACAGAACCGCCAAGTAAAGTTATAACTATTCCTAAAACACCTTGCTTTACCGCCGATCACCTACGTGATCGACGACAAAAACTATTCAAGATAGCTACAACTTTGCTTGGCGGCAAAGCAAGGAATTTTATATAGAAATTATACACCATGTTGTAATGACGTGTCAATACTATTTAAGCATTTCTTTGTGTTAAATAGATTAAACTATCTAATACAAAAAAATTCACTCAATGGGGCATAACATGGGAAGAGTTGAGGGGATGGCAAAAGCTCGCGCCGTCAAAACTGAACGTGTCAAAGGACAGATACAAACCGCAATAAATATTCTCCGACTATACGGCAAAAAAATAACCGTTCGATCTGTGGCCGATGAAGCCGGAGTTAGCACAACGACAGCGCAAAAATATCTTTCAGAAAGCAAATAGGGAGGGGGTAAAAGTGAACACATTTTTACATACACTTAATGTACTTGGATTTTTGGCAATTATTTTCTTAGTACCCGGCTTGTTATTAGGCTTGTTATTTAATTGGCTAAACAAAGATGATTACAATCGTCCGGCAATGACCAAAGAAGAAATAGAAAAACTGACCCAATTTAATCAAGAACAAGCCTTGTCCGCAAAATGGCATAATAGCCACAAATAGCCCTAAAGTATTAATGACCTCATTAATACTTTCATCACAAAACACCCTCATAACCCTTAATATATATTAATACCATATTGCAAAGCATTAATATTTTTATTGTGAGTTTCATAACTTATTTAACTTATTTAACTTTCTCTATAATTTTATAAAAGACAACAAAAGTAATATATTGACATTGTTGTTTTATAGTGCTATGATGCTCCTTGAATTAATCACAAGGAGACACAAATGAAAGTTAAAACGGTTCTCTTGGCGGCGTTGCTTGCGGCAATGCCTATGACGGTTTCGGCCGGTGATGGTGCCCCTGCTCCGGCAACTGAAGCGACGCAATGGCTTAATTACGTTGAACTTGCCGCACAATACGCCAAACAGGTGCAACAATACGAAGCACAACTCCAAAGTTTGACGAACCACATCCAACAAACGCAGATGCAGATTAAAAATATCACTCAACTACCGGCGACGGCGTGGAGTAAGTTTGAGAACGATGTTTTGAATCTTAAAAATATCGTTCAACAAGGTCAAGCGGTGACGTTCGCCGCCGCCAATCTCGACACGCAATTTGCCTCGATGTTTAAAGGGTATTCAAATTATGAAGCGGCCGCGGCCGGATCACTTGATGCGCGAACGACAACGTTCACGCAACAATACAAAAATATAAACCAAAGCACCCGCGACAGCACCAACGGAGCTTTGCGAGCACTCAATACTCAAATGAACGCCATGAGCAGTGATGAAGCCGTTATGGATATGTTGCAAAATCAATCTCGGTCAGCTGACGGACAGCTAAAAGCGATACAAGCGGCGAATGAAATCGCGTTGCACCAAACGGACACGTTAAAAAAATTGCAGTACACATTAATGACACAAGCATCAACACAAGCGTCATACATGGCGGCGACAAACGACAAAGAAACGGCGCAACGTGCGCTATCTGAACGCCGCGAACAATATACGATGCCAAACACTAACCGACCGGGCAATACCCGCCGGTATGAAAACTGGCGATAAGGAATACCCATGTCATTTAAATTTGATCCTATGAACCAAACGTTTATCGAGGTTATCGAAGTTAAAGAAGCATCTTGGTTTGGACGTCTCAAGCGTACTCGCGTAACCAATCCTTTAGCGTACGTCATGATCGTTGTTTTTGGACTGGCATTCAATTATGTGTTTTGGAATGCGATTATCGCGTTGACAAGTAATTAAAAGGAGATCAACAATGAAAAAGGTTATTTTGAGCGCGGTATTGGCCGCAATGGTTTTGGGTTTTGCCGGTTGCGGCGAAGATCGTAACGGCGGTTATCAAGAGCGTAAGCAAACACAAGGCGAACCGGATATTGATCGTCCGGGGAATACTAAACGCTATGAAAACTGGCGATAAGGTACTGTGATGAAGCGGCTTATTATTCTTGTCGGGCTTCTTTTGCTCACACCGGGTTTTCTTTATGGCGCGATTGATCCCGCTTCCAATCCGGGAGATACGCTTTTAGCATCGTTTGCCGCCGCAAGCGCACATTGGCGTTCAGTCATCGTCCCGGCGGCAATGACTGTTTTTGGATTACTGATTACGGCGGATTTGGTGCTTGAATTTGGGAAAATCGCCATGAGCGGAAAAGTCGATTTTAGCGATTTTATCCCTCCCTTGATTCAAAAAACGCTAATGATTGGCTTTTTTCTCATGCTGTTTCAACATGGGGATTGGTTGGGAACAATCCCGGATTCGTTTGCACAACTCGGTGATACCGCTTCCGGGCAATCCGTTGACCCGGATAATATTATTGCGAACGCTCTCAAGATCGTTCTTTCGTTGATGAAGGGGCTTTCGGCTCTTCACCTGATAGACTCTATCACACTCTTTTTTAGCGCACTGGTTATTTTAATAGCATTCGGGCTTATGGCGGCTCACCTGATTATGGCATACGTTAAATCCTATGTAATGTTAGCACTTGCTCCGTTGGTTTTCTCGTTGGCCGGGCTGACCCATACGCGACAAATTGCGTTCAACCCGATCATGGCAAACATTAAAGTTGGCGCGGAGATTTTGCTATTAAAGCTTTTCCTTGGATTATCTATCACGATGATGCACGATTTCGCGGCGAACGTCGATAACGATAACGGCTCAATTTTTGTGATGATTATCATGTCGATCGTAATGGCTTCGGTGGTTCACATGGCGTCGGGCATAGTTGAGGCACTTTTTTCCGGTACTGTCGCTCAAACCTCGACCGCCGGACTTGGAACGGCGGCGGCTGTTGCCGGTGGTATGGCCGCCGGTGCAATGGGAGCCACAAAAGGTGCGGCGGGATTCGGTGCGGCGGTCAAAGCCGCCTCGAACTTCGCCAAAGAACAGAGAGCCGGGGGGGATTCCTCGGCCTCAACGTTTAAAAATCTTAAATCGGCGTTAGCAAACGATGTTAAAAGATCGATGGCCGGTGAAAATCACGGTGGATCGATGGGTGGACGTATGGCATTTAAAAATTCATCCGACTCGATCGGAACTGCTCAAGAGAAGTTTAGAAAAGGTCAAAATGATATAGCTAAAGCACAAACCGCGGTCGATGCTACGAGAAACGAAGAAGACGCACAACAAGCGGCTTATCACAATAAAGGCTAAATAATGAAGCTTATTATCAATCCACACCATGAAAATGATGATTATATAGGGGATTGGGAGCGGGTGGCGTTTTACGCTCTTTCAGCGTATTTTCGGGAACGGCTTTTGGCCGATCCGGGAGAAGTTAATTTTACGATCGAAGCCGGGACGCTTAAATGTTTAATTAACTTCATGGAGATTGAGGAGGACGGTTACACAAACCGGTACAAATCGAAATTTGCATATAATGACGATCACCGAAAAGATGCCGTACTCGATCAACTTTTTGATCTTATCGCCAACTCGCTTAATCTTCCTTTGGAGTTCCAATCCAAACGGTTCTTTCCGTTTGCCGGTGTTGGGATTTCGGACGATCTCAAGACGTATTCAATCGAATTGAGCGGAATGTTTCGCCGGTTGATCCTTGAGCATTACACGCTATTGATCCATCACGATTGGATCAATGCCGGTTTAACCGATCCGGGAGCGTTGGAGATATTCGAGACGATCAAAAATTCCCTCGATGAATCGATGGTTATACCCATCGACGAAACGGAAGACGTAACGGACGTGATCGTGACATATACGCCCGGCATC
>NZ_JAQTYM010000129.1 GCF_028688295.1 Sulfuricurvum sp. | reverse complement strand
GCGCAATGGTCGGAGTTGGCAAAAAAACGTTTCGAATCATTGGAAAACGGCGATGTACAATCCGTCAGTTGGGAAAGTATCAAAAATCAGATTTTAGGCTCTTGAATGAAGCCGTTGCGCTTTCATCCTGATGTGAGCGTCGATGTCAAAGGCTCGTATGAATGGTATGAAGAACGCTCAATCGGATTAGGCGATAGATTTATTTCCCAACTCGAACACTCCTATGAAGCAATCAGCCATTTTCCGCAGATGTGGTCTCCTTTTGAACATGGGTTTCATCGCTATGTTTTACCCCATTTTCCATTTTCTGTCATTTACAAAGAAACTCACGATACTATTTTCATCCTTGCTGTAATGCATAACAGCCGTAAACCAGGATATTGGCAAGATAGAGCATGACCCCCGCCGTAAATATCGCTAAAAAAGCAAAAATAGACTATACCCTTCACTCCTATATTCATGATCCCGCATCCGCTTCGTATGGAGAGGAAGCATCGGAGAAATTAGGGATTCCTTCGGATAGGGTGTTTAAAACACTGGTTGCACAGATCGACTCACGTGAACTCGTCGTTGCGGTCATCCCCGTCTCCTCTATGCTCTCGATGAAACAGATCGCCAAAGCAGCAGGGGGCAAAAAAGCGGAAATGGCAAAGGGTGCGGACGTGGAACGCTCCAGCGGTTATATCCTCGGCGGAGTGAGTCCATTAGGACAGAAAAGGAAACTTAGGACGTTTATCGATGCATCGGCGGAGGATTTTCCGACGATCTATGTGAGTGCAGGGCGTAGAGGGTTGGAGATAGAATTATCGCCGAATGATTTGGCAAAAATAACAGATGGGGAGATGGTAGCGTTATGCGCAGAGTAATGAGGTTGCCAACGGAAGAATGTTTTTGAGTATTTTAAACAATATTATTAAAATCAGTTAATTTTTAGTAGAATTGTTTGAAAAAAGGAAGGCGATGAAATATTATGTTTTGATACTGATCATGTGTCTCTTATCTCTCTATGCTGATGAACCACAAACAATAGATACATGGGGTAAACACATCAATCCTCAAGGAATCGCCCCGAAAAACCGTTTTAAAGCTTTCTATTTCAATACAAAAAATCCGAAGAGCATCATTGCAACTGAAGAAGTGTCAAAAGTCGGAATCAATTATCCATTTGATCAATTTCATAAAATCCCTTCAGAGGATTTTGGCGGTTATTGGGTTGGTGATTTTGAGTACAATAGTGATACACCCATGCAACTCAGCCTTGAATTAAGCTGGGCAAAATCACGTGTCATTATTAATGGCAAAGTTGTGCATGAAGGTGAAAATAGTACAACATTTCCGTATGTTTTTAAAAAAGGGTCAAATCGTATTGAAATCGAATACGCGAATAATTGGCATACGACAGGTTTTATGATGTCGATCAAACCAATGGAAAAAAAATATACGACCAATGAACTCCAAACGTATTTACAAGAGAATATTTCCAAGAATGCCGAAGTATTGTACGCTGGAGTGTATGAAAGCGGTCAAACGGATCAGAGTATTTTTTTAAAATTGGCAAAAATAGAGAAGCCTGTGATTTTGGTATTGAACTCTTATAGTGGGATCAACTGGAAAATTTCTAATCCGCATCATGTCACGATAGAAGCGATCATTTATTCCGCGTATCAGCCCGGAACAGAGATTATGGGCGATAATCTAAAAAATGTTCCAAAGCTTCTTTATGATGGAGTGCTTGGAAGTTACACTATGGAAGAACATTGCGATTGCCTTGGTGCGCATTTCCATTGTGAAGGGAGCAATGGATTAGGTGTCATTCGTCAAATCGAATCCGTTACCAAAAGAAAAGTGTTGGGTTACGATGCGCATTATGCACCTAAAGTAATGCAGTTACCAAAAGTATACGTTACACCGGAGCGGTTGAGAGCTTTCGAATATGAAAAATTACAGAATGAAAAAGCGCAAAAAGTGTGTAATCGTGAGATAACTCCCGATTTTAATAAAATGTTTAATCAATAAAAATCGTAGGAGGTAGAAAAATGAATTTATCATTTTTAAAACTAAAATTCATCACAACAAAACTATTTGATTACAATAATGAAAAATTAAATCCATTATCAATCATCCTTATTATTTTGCTTGATATCTTTATCTTTAGTATCATAGAAAAAGGGATAATGACTGAGAAATATAAATCACCACCTGCCGATGTTGTTTTTCCTTATGAATGCCAAATTTATTTTAAAAAGGATTTGAAAAATTACAACGATTTCAACGATGCAAGCTATTATCCAGATGGTTTTGGAGATTTAGTATCACCGATTTGTGTTGATTTATCAAAAAAAATAAAATCCTTTGCATCATCTAATGAATTTAAAAATAATGCGCAGCAAATTATTGACCTCTCATCCAAAGAGACCGAGATTGAAGCATCTATCATTGCAATTCAAAATACATATGATACAAAACTGTTTGAAAAAATAGCGAGTGAAAGTGTGGGTGATACCCTCCAAGAAACCAAATCAAAATATTACGGATTGCTCAAAGATCAAGCAAATGTTAAAAAAGCATTGCAAAGTATCCCAGCAATTACAAGTTTAAGCGGTTATGATGCACTTAGCTCCTATATCAATGCGCATAAAGTAGAATTTCATGAAAGTTATTCTTCGTATGCTTTTTGGCAATCTTTTTATGCGTTTGGATGGATGCTTGTTTATGTGGTTCCACTCTTTTTAGTTACGTTTTTCATGTATCAAAAGAGCACAAAAATGCTCATCAAACTTATAGCTTCTCACATTATTGCAATCCTAACCGTTTTATTTTTGATTGATTTATCGATACTAATTTGGAGTGTCCTTCCGAAAACATTTTTAAAAGAAATTGTTGATTTGCTCTATTCTCTAGGATTAA
>NZ_JAQTYM010000128.1 GCF_028688295.1 Sulfuricurvum sp. | reverse complement strand
TACTAAGATAATACAATATTATCTTAGTATAAAAAGGCTATTTCGCTATAATTTTTGAGATCAACGATGGATATTGAGATGAAATATGATTGCTGTATTGAAAACATAGAGATCATTTAATGGGATTTATGTATTGAATTAGATACTTATAGTCTCTTCAATGCCACAATATGTGAATATATAGTTAATAATCAATTTAATGAGTAAAGATTCAATATATTGTCATAAAACTAAAATGATATTAGTCATAAATAACACATTGACAATATGTATTTTATTGACTATAATCAAATTAACGACAATAAAGGAGTCAACATGACAAAGTCTATGAGTGTTCGGGATTTGACACGAAGCGGGTCGGCATTATTTGATTACGACTACATTGATATTGAAGATAAAAAAGCAAATGAATACAAAGGGGTTTTTGTACCACGTCAATATGCCGATGATGTTAAAAAATTCCTGGATGAAAAATTAGAACGCGAGCGAAACAATAGACTTAATGCCATTATGAGATTTAGTGGGATGTTTGATGGCGAAACAGAAGGCAAGTCGATTCAAGAGTTGAAGGCGCAAAAACAATGAAAGTATTTTTGGATTCAAATATCATACTAGATTTTTTAGATCATGCCAGACCAACACATGAGGATGCAAAACAAATTGTTCATCATCTAATCATGAACGATATTGAAACCTATCTGAGTGAAGATATGCTGACAACGATCTATTACATCAGTAAAGATAAAACAAAAGCGTTAGAGTTTTTTGAAACAATCTTGCAAATATGGAAAGCAGTGCCATTTGGATTAACCACCATTTTAGAGGCCATAGCTATTTGTAAAAATGAGAGTGGTAAAGATTTTGAGGATGTTGTTCAGTGTCTTGCTGCTAAAACGAATGGGTGCGGCGTTCTTGTTACGAATGACAAGCAGTTTGTACAATGTGGTATTGACATTATGAATTCAGCAGAGTTTTTAAAACGTATAGAGATGTAATATGTCCCCTCAACACTTCCAAGATGATTTAGCCGAATGGGATCTCTGTACCGGTAAAGGATTAGTAAGCGATCTCGATGCCTGGCGTGATCGCTACATTACTGAGAAAGTGGCTCAAGGGGTAAGTGATAAGACCCGAAAATCCTACGGAGAAGCACTGACCCCTCTTATCGAGTTTGCCCATCAGTATGATTCGATTATGGATCTGGATGGTTTATCGGCAAAGTTTGTCAATAACTACCTTATGTGGTATCAAGAACATCTCGCCTCTAAAGATCTCGAAGCTAAAAAGATATCGAATGAAGAGTATCATCAAGTCCTCTCTAACCGTAAAGCCAACCGGGGGAAAAACGACGCGAAGCTATCTATCGTTTATCGCTATGAGAAAAGTCTCTCCCACCGCTTGACAGTACTCAAACAGCTTCTCCTCTTTATCAGTGAAAATAATAAAGAGAACAAGGATTTCACTCCTATCTTTAAATACTTCACCAAGATCAAGGTCCAAAAACGGAGCACCGATTTCGTTACGGAAAATGAACTCGAAGAACTGATCGATTTTATGAAGCATTGGCCTGAAGTTTACAAGAAGCATTTTCCGAAAAGTTCAAAACGCTACGCTTACCGCAATGCTTTAATCGTATTGCTTTATTGTCTAAGCGGTGCACGTGCTGATGAAGTGATCTCTCTAAGAATGGAGCATATCAAAGAGTCCGAATACAAAGACGATCATGGTACTACCCATCTGTTTTATACGATCGCTTATCATACGACGAAAGGGGATAAATACCGTGAAGTGGTCGTGAGACGTGAAGAGATAGAACCGTTAGTAGAGTACATGAGAGCTATTCTGCCGGACTCATCTTATGTCCTCTCCAGTACCTATACCAACGGAACCTACACGAATAAGAAAATGCCCGATGTGGATATGTGGAAATTCACCACATTTGCTCTAAAAGCGATCGGGGTGAATAAGAGCGGACGTCATATCATCCGCCGGGGTTATGCGACCAAAGAGCTCGCCGATGGAAAAGATTTAGCGATTGTGGCCATGGAGCTGGGGCACACGTCGACCAATACAACGTTTAGCGCCTATGTGAAGAATAATCCTGAGCTTATGATGCGCCAAAAGATCAAGTAAAAAACACTACACCTTCTGAAAATAGCGGGTTTCCCCGTTGACTTTGGCACTGAACCCATCGGAAGCAATATTGATGTGATGCATCATCAGATCGAAATGTTTGGAAGGGTTCTCATATACGTTCATTGCAATACTGTGATCAAAGTGGATACGGTAATCGGCATGAAGTGATTGAGAGGATTGCGGGTGTATGAATCTTGCTTTTGCTTCGGGCAAGAAATGGAGAATAAATCCTGTTTTAGAGCATTGAAACTGCTGATTGCACAATTGAGAATCAATACGCGGTGAAATCTTTTCTTGAGTGATGGCAGAACGATCAGATTGAATGATCTCTTCGCTCATTAACGGAGTCGTACCTAACAGGCCGGTAGTAATCAGAGCGGTGGCTAAAAATCGTTTGGATTTATCATGATATTTATACATACATTACACTCCTGATACATGATCGAACAGATATGAGACATTGTATCGGTGAATGATGAATGAATGCTAATCGTTCAATCCATTAAGCAACAACTAACTTCTGTCTTCACGTAAAAATGTTATTATTCTTACCTTGAAATCATAAATATGATCCATTTTAATCTTAAAACCATTACAAGATAAAGGGACTGTACAGCAACGCATGAGTATACAGGTATCACCATCGGGTACTTTGGCACAAAGGTACAAAACGCGACACGGTTCTTAGAAATAGCTTAAAATCACTATAGAAGCTGCCACCTTTACATATTTGGACTAAAAACGACAAAGAATTTAAAACTTTACTGAATTTTTTATAAGCCTTTAGAATCGATTGTCCCATACAAAGTACATTCACGAATCTAAAAATCATTTCTCGCTCAAATATGCGATATGATCTTTAA
>NZ_JAQTYM010000127.1 GCF_028688295.1 Sulfuricurvum sp. | reverse complement strand
AGAGTGTTTCATCTACCAGCATCGTAGAGCCGTAGGTACGAATATCACCATTCTCACGTAAATACCCACGCTTAGGTCCATTATAATACCATGTAGTATTGACACCGAGTCGTTCAGTAAGTGGATACAGGTAGTATCCTTTCACCATCACTTCTGAAATTTCAGGACTTTGATATTCTATCGGGTTGGAATAATCCGGTGAAAAATACTGTGAGTGCATATATGAAAAATTTCCCATCAACTCGGAACCGTTATCAAAATGGTGAGTAACTTCCATTTCTAGCCCTTTTGCATTACGCTGTTTGTGATTAGTATAGTCTATATTAACCCCTACTGGTTCTCCTTGCAAACTATCAATGACATCATTCCGTATAGAGTAAAATATATTGGTTCGTAAGATTGTTTGCTTGTTTTTGTAGGTGTATGCTAACTCAAAGGTATCAATTGATTCGGGTTTCAAATCAGGATTCCCGTTTTTAAATCCATCTTGTGGCGCTTGAAATGCTTCTACATAAGATGGTGCACGATATGAGCGTCCATAGATACCTTTTAGAATATGGTTGTCATTGAATCTATACACTGCACCGGCTCGATAACTAACCATATTGTTAAATAACGAATAAGTATCCAGCCTAAGATTAGCAGAGATATCAAAATCATCATTGACCGAATAAATATCCTGTGCATACACCGATTTAATCCATTGATCGTTATCTCCATTAAGCAATCCATACCGCCCTTCAAAATACTCAATTGGACCTGTTCCTAAGATTTCAGGACCTTCATCCTGTGTACGTCGAGTGGTTCCAAAAATATTTTTAATCGTATCTATTTTCTGAATTCCAGCCCCAACCCTCCATTCATGCTTGTCGATATTTTTTCCGTTAAGATTCATTTCTAAATAGGTATTTAACTGCTCGTATGTCGGATTCATACGCATTCTAATACCAAATCCACCATAATTTTCATATACCGTTGAGTCAAATGTAAAAGCGTAATAATTCAATCCGATTTTTGATTCTAAAATCATATCACGTGCTACATTAGAGGTATTTCGCACTTCAACGACAGCACTTTTATTCTCCTGATAACCACCGTTAACCGGTTCAAGTTCTTCACTTAACCCATAAAAGTTATCCGTTACTTCCGATTTATATCTGGCGATCACGCTCCAGTCATCATGTTGTGCATTCACACCGATGGAATAATCCTCAAAATTTTCCAAACTATTATAATCTGAACGTAAATAAGCAGTTTCATATGGAGCAACAAACGTTTCCCCTGCCGGAAGTGTTTTGTTACTGTGCTGATGATAACTATCGATCCCGATATTCCATTTGCCTACATTAAGATGTTTAACAAATCCAGCTTTTGTATAATCGTAACTTCCGACTGAGCCAAAAACTTTATCATTTTCTCCCTGCTGAGAATTCACGGTAATAACATTGATAGCAGCACTAAATGCCCCTGGACCATAAATTGTGGAAGCAGAACCGCGTAACACTTCGATCCGATCGATTAACTCTATGGGGAAATCAAGATAAAAGTAACTGGTACTATAAAGATCACTCCCTACATCCATACCATCAATATAAAGTTTGTACTTATCAAACACAAACGTATCAGGATTATAATTTCCTCGAACAATAACTTGCTTCCATCCAATATGCAGCATTGACGTTTCAACCCCTGGTAAAAGGCCAAGCGCTTCATGGAGATTTCGTATACCTAGTTTTTTGAGTTTATCGGCATGTAGAACTGACACAACTGAAGGCTGATAGTCGATATTAAGTTTAGTCTTTGTTGCGATAGCAGTCACTTCGTCCAACAAAGAGGTAATCTCACCTTCGTCAGATGCTGCTACTTGAGAAAGTAAAAAAAACGTCGTCAACGCTATCCAATAACCGTTCATTACACTCCCTAAACTCATTGTGATATTAAATTGTACCAAAACTTTAAAGAAGTATTAACAAAAACTTATATAATATCGATTTATGTTATTTGGTATTGGATTTTAATCATGCACTCTCTAATAGGTAAGTTTGCTATTTTCTTCTGGCTTCTTTACATCGCTGTCATTGTCCCTATGTTTGTCTTTATCCAAATAAACAGCTCTGCAGTTCTAAATGATGAAGAGCGCTCAAAAATACAACTGGTAACCAATACGCTAAAACCAATCATATCAACCTATTTAAGTTTTGATCAGCGGGATATGCTCAACGAAACCATGCGAACCTTTTTCCAAAATCCAAGTATTACTAGTGTTGTTTTAAGCGATACTAATAAAAAACCTATTTTTGAGCACCACAGTCATCATACTAAAGTAAAAAGACCTCTAACCCTATCAGAGTTCATCAAAGACCCTATAACAGGGGAACTTCTCGCCATACTCCACATCAGCTATTCAAATGCACATGCCCAAGAATTACAAAATAAACTTTTTGAGCAACTGGTATTTTTATCACTGTTTGCTTTAGTGATTTTTTCATTCACCTATCTCTACTTTCGCAAGCAATTTTTTGTCTTGAGACAAATCTCTGATTGGATAGGCGGCTACACGGTTGATAATACTACGAAACCATTTAAGAGTAATAACCCAAATACCGAAATACGTACTATCGTCTCCTCTACCAATAAAATGCTCGGAACTATCGATAACTACCGAAATCAAATGGAACAAATAAATACAAAGCTCGAAGAACGGATTGAAACTGAAGTAGAACAGCGTCGTCAAAAAGAGCAGCTATTGATACATCAATCAAGGCTTGCTGCGATGGGTGAGATGATAGAGAGCATCGCCCATCAATGGCGCCAACCGCTCAATATTGTTGGTTTAGCCATGAGCAATATCGAATTGAAACGTGAACTTGGTCTACTAGATGATGCTGAGCTTCAAAAGAACAATGCTATTATCAATACGAATATCACGTTTATGTCTAATACGATTGACGATTTCAGAAATTTTTTCAATCTCAATAAAGAGCGCATTGCATTCAAACCTACCCAGCCAATCAACGATATTTTCCATCTGCTAAGCGAACAACT
>NZ_JAQTYM010000066.1:8458-12462 GCF_028688295.1 Sulfuricurvum sp. | reverse complement strand
AAAGAGTTATAAATGCGTATTCTAATAGCTGATGATGAACCGGAACTCTTGGAACTATTAGGCCTCTCTTTGCAAAATGGTGTATGGATTATCGATACGGCTGGAGAAGTAGAAGATGCAAAAGGGCATTTAGACGCTTTTCACTATCAGCTTTTTGTTGTTGATAGAACATTTCATGGACAAGATCGTGTTAGAGAGTTGATAACTTACGCAAAAGCTAAAAATCCTTCGATGGGAGTGTTGGTGTTAAGTGCCCTTGGGAGTATCGATGAAAAAGTACAGGGATTAGAATACGGTGCCGATGATTATCTCGAAAAACCGTTTGATATTAAAGAACTACGTGCAAGATTGATCGCACTGGCTCGCCGTTATGTTCCAAAAATAAAAATATTTGAAGATATTGAAATCGATACACACTCTAAAAAAATCAAACAAGCCGGAAATGAAATTCTCCTTAGTAGCAATGAACAAAAATTATTTTTTTATCTTTTAGAGCGAGGAGATATTGCTTCTCGTGAAGAAATTATGGATACGCTTTATGACAATCCTCAAAACATTACCTCAAATGCAATTGATGAACTTGTTGGGCGTATACGTCGTAAGCTACATCCCAATATTATTAAAACAATAAAAACACGAGGATATTTAATTGCGATTTAAATGGGTAGCGTCGCTAAAGTTTAAAATTTCCCTTATTTTTTTTATAGGGCTTGCAATAGCGTTTAGTATTAACTTGCTTATTGCTGTAAAAACAGTTCATGTACAAAAAGAAGAAGAGGTAGAAAATGTACTTACGCACCTTCTTGTTGAAAGTACTGATGAATACATCAGCACCTCTTTAAATCCATCTAGTAATGTAAATTTTCTCTACACCATTCCCCATAATATTATGATAGTAAGTGATTCAGAAGTGAATGCGTTACATTTCGTTGTTTCAGCCAATCCCTATAGGACAAATGATAAGCTAATCGTTTCATCTATAAAACTCTCCAATAATTATTATCTTAATGCAATCAGTGATCACCAAAAAATTGACAAAGCCACTTATAAATACACTCAAAAACTACTTATTCGTTATATGATCTCTTTACTTGTCATTTTATTCATTATTATTTTTGCACTTGATTTTTATATGAAACCATTAGAATTATTAGCAATCAAAACACGAGAATGGAAACGAGAAAATCCATTTGATTTTGTTCAAGAAAACGTATCTTCAGAAATCAAAGAGGTTTCCAGCGCATTTGCATCGTTGGTTAAAAGAATGGAAGAATATCGTCGCAAAGAAAGCGAGTTATTTAAAGAAGCAGCTCATGAATTAAAAACGCCGCTCGCTCTGATGCGTTCTCGCTTGGATGTATATGAGCAGTCGAATGTCTACGAAAAATCAAAATTTATTCAAGAGTTGTCTCACGATTTAGAACGTTTGACTGCAGAGTTAAAAAATGTATTATTTTTAGAAAGTTCTGATTTTGAAGAAGCTATCGATATAGATTTACATGCGATGCTTACAAAATTAAAAGAGAAGATGGATATTTTAATCCAAAGGAAAAACTTACAAATTAATATTTCTCAATCAACTTTTGAAGTGAAAGCGGCAGAAAAATTAATGTACAAAGTTTGTGGTGCCTTGATTGAAAATGCGATTACCTATGCCGCATATAACAGTATAATTCACATTAGTATCGATGGACAACTTCGAATAATTGAAATCAGCAATCATGTTGGGAATGACAAATATCTTTTTAGCTCTAAAATCGGGAATAAAATTTTGAGTCGATTGAGTAAAGAGATTGGCTATGAATATACTATTAAAGAGATGGGTGATCTTTACTCGATTCAAATACAGTTTAATGAAAATTAAACCGTATTTGAATTTACACTCAAACAAAACATAAAGTTGATTAAGCTCCGAACATATCTCCCATCATCCCTTTAAACCAAGAGTGAGTCCCTTTGCCTAGCGCGGTAGAGCGGGTATTGTTTTCGGTCATCTTCGGTTTGATGATCGTCGTATCGTTGCCGTTTAGGTCTTTATCCTGCATCAGAGAGAAGGTAACCCCGATGGAAATAGCCTCTTTGTCATTGAGCATCGAATAGCAAATGTTTTGAGGGAGCGTAACCTCTTTTATGGATGGTAACCCTTTGATAATGTTTGCGATCTGTGTGGCTACAATATGTCCTTGTCCGTTGGCAATAGCACCGCTTTTTGGATAGGGGTACCCACCGACAGCATCACCAATCACGAAAATACGCTCATCAGCTTTGGTCTGGAATGTTGGCGAATTCATCACCCCCCAACCTGTTTTTCCAGCTGAAACGCCTGCGAGTTTGATCAGTTCAGATGCTCCATTTGTTGGAATCAAGTTTGCGGTAGTATAGGAAATCGTCTGCATTTCAGTTCTATCATCTTCAAGGGTTACTTTAACTTTGACCTCTTTTTTATCGAGATCGACTCCTGTCACAAGTGAGTTGGCATGATACTCGATGATGTCCGGATACAACTCTTTGTAAGCCGCTAAAAATCCTGGACCTTTAGGTGCCGGTTTTGCTTTTGGATCGAGGATAATTACTTTTCCTTTGATCCCATTTTTTTGAAAATAGTGAGCTACCATGGCGGCACGTTCGTACGGTGCCGGTGGACATCGATAGGCAGTGTCCGGAATCGAAATAATAAAATTCCCCTCTTCAAACTCTTCGAGCATTTTTTTCAAGGCGATGTGTTCATTACCGCTCATCAATGCCGGTGGGCACTCTTGACGGCACCGTTCCGACATTAGGGTATCGTTTCCAAACCATTTGGAATAATCATAACGGATTCCCGGAGAGAGGATGAGATAGTCATACTCGAGCGTTCCTGTTGTGGTAGTAACCGTACGTGAAGTACGATCGATTCCGGTGACAGTCGTTTGAAAAAATTGATAGCCGAAATTTTTAGCCGCACTGTAATAATCGCGCGTCAAAAAATCCATCGGAACTTCGCCGGCAAGCCATTCATTACTGATCGGACACGAAACAAAAATATCCCGTTTTTCGAGGACAACGACTTCACTTTCAGGCGCCTCTTTTTTGAGGTAACGGGCTGCGGTAAGACCGCCCCATCCACCACCGATGACAACGACCCGTTTTCCGGTCGGTTTTGGCAGTATTTCCGTAGAAGGAACAGCATCATTCGCTGTTGCAGTGGTAGCCGTTGTCCCTAGTGCAAGTGCGGCGACACTCAGTCCGGAGGCTTTTAATAAATCACGTCGTGAGAATTCCATAAAGACTCCTTAGAAGCTGAGATTCGCGATGAGACGCGTGTGGGATTGCTCATAGTTACGGGTATCGTTGTCACGTTCAACATGGAAGAGACGGAACCATAGCCCTTTGACCGATGGGACTACGTAATGGAGCATGTAGTCTGTTTCACTGCTTTGTTCATTTTGTATGGCACCTTTAGTGGTTGTATTGGTCCACGTTTGAACATCACTGTCGTATTCAGCATGATTGATACTGAATTTCAACCCTTTTACCCCGAGATTGCTAAAATCGTATTCACCCCCGATTTTATAAGCAGAGGTATCGGCACGGTAGTTGTTACGGGTAAAGATCGTTCCAGTATAGAGCGGATCTCCTCCCCATGCATTGATCACGTGTCCATCATTACTGTCTGTATATGCGGCATTGAATCCCCATGAACCGATAGATGCTTTTGCTTGAGCACCCCATACCATAGCATCGATTTGACCGTCTGCACTGATTTTAGTTGAATACAGATTGGTACCCGAAGGAGTTTTAACCGTTTTAAGACCTTTAAGGGCTGTAGCTCCGGTAGATGTTGAAAAATCTCCTACATCACTTTGGGTGAGTAATTGTGCCCCCAGGGCTACTTTAGCATCACCTACATTTGTTTTGTACTCAAGATCCCCGTAGATTGTATTGTACATTTCATGTGCATAGTAATCCCAAATGCGAGCTTGGAGGCTACCTTTCTTATAATCGATTCCAATCGCTGTAACACC
>NZ_JAQTYM010000066.1:0-8358 GCF_028688295.1 Sulfuricurvum sp. | reverse complement strand
ATATGATGGATGCGTACATATCCTCCAAATTTTCCTTCTTTGATCATCTCAGATAGATCTTCTGCACCTATCAGTTGGGTTGCTAGAATTGCCGAAAGTGATAAAACAGTCGCCTTTTTCATTCGTTATTCTCCTTAAATTCATTTTATGTAAAGGCATCGTATCTGTCCTAAATGAAAAAATCATGAAAAGTGATACTTTTTTGAGAGTTAAAGGAAAAAAGAACCATAATAAATTACAATGTTGCTCATGAGAGTACTTATAATAGAAGATGATAGTAAAATGAGATCGATGCTGAGGGATGCACTCAATCCATTTTATACGATTGATACGGCTGCATCGCTCCAAATGGGATACGAATTGGTTGAGAGTTTTCAGTATGAAGCACTTTTGCTCGATCGCAATCTCTCCGGTGTGGATGAGGGGATGGAGATGATTCCTAAACTAAAAAAGCTTCAACCCTCATGTGCGGTTATGATAGCCAGTGCTTATGGAGGGGTGGAAGAGCGAATAGCCGGTCTTAGTGCCGGAGCAGATGATTATCTCGAAAAGCCCTATGATCTTAGAGAACTGAAAATGCGTCTTGATGCTCTCACGCGGCGCTATGCGCCCGATATGATGAATATCGGATCGATTGTAATCGATCTGAAAAAAGGGGTTGTTAGTGCGGAGGGGGAGACTATTTCTCTCTCTAAAAAAGAGCATGATCTTTTCTTTTTTTTGGCGTCCCATCCGGATAAAATTTTTACACGTGACGATATCGCAAATGCAATCTACAGTGATCCTAGTAGGATGACCTCCAATACGATTGATGTGGTTATCAGTAATATACGCAAAAAGTTCCCGATGAATCCTATTGAGACGATAAAGGGGAGAGGGTATGTTCTTAAAAACGTTTAAGGGGAGAATTCTCGCCGTTTCACTCGGAATGACGATTGTATCGGTATCTATTTTCGGATACGGGCTTGCCGGTATTTACTATCAACACATGCATAAATGTCTCTACCGAAGCCTCTCTTTTGTAACAAATATGATGGTGTATGAATATGATTTGTCAACATGGAATGAACAAAAGCACGCACAGTTACTCCAAAACCCTCAGCTACACAATGTTTTAAAGGGGGGATTGATCGATGATTTGAAGATTGAAATGCTCCCTTATGAACCGATCTCTGATGAAAAACGGCTCTATCGGTATAAAAAAATATCGGAAGAGCACTATTTTACCATCAGCTCATCAACGGCTAAAATAGACGATGAGTTGGTGAGCATGATTGCCAGTCGCTGGATTTTTTTCTTGGTGGGATTTATATTCACCAGCGCATTGATCTATTTTTTGATCCGTCTTTTATTCGCTCCGTTTAATCAGCTCGTCAATCATTGTTTAACCTGCGAAGATCCCGATAATAAACCAAAGAGCGTTACGGGAGGAGTTGAAATCATCGCATTACGCGATGCCATTGCGACGCTTCAACAGAGGATTAGCCGGCTTCAGATAGCACAACGCGATTCGATGAAAGCACTGACGCATGAGCTTAAAACACCCCTTGCACAGCTACGGTTACGGATCGATTTGGCAGATCAAAAAGGGGAATGGAAAGCAGATGCTATTGTTGCGGCGCGTGAAGAAATCGATACCATCACTCAAAAAATAACTCAAATTCTTCATACTACTGAGAGTCATGAAAAGAGCGAAAAAATTTATTTGAAACGTTCCGTTGAGTTGTTAGTGGAAGATTTAAGATCGTTGTGGGAACATCGAGAATTAACATTTATGATTGACATGCTCGAAGAGGGGGTTATGGTTCTCCCTAAAGCTTCGTATGAGCGTGTAATTCGGATATTAATTGAAAATGCTCTTAACCATGCTTCATCAAAAAGCCAAATTTTTATCCATTGTAAACAAGGGGTAATCACTATACAAAATCGGATAGGTAGTGATGATAAACCTCTTATTTACTCGAGTGGAAAAGGGATGGAAATCGCTAAAACATTGTGTGATTATTATGGGTGGGATCTTAAATATATCCAAACCGATCAAGAATACAAAGTTGAATTGAGATTGATGGGGTAGCAAGAATGAATGATGTTATTCATTCTTGCTTGCAAAACGTTCATAAACATATTCTGCAACGATGTTTGCCTCTTTAGAGGTTAAATTCCCTTGCATAGAAGGCATAAGACCGAATTTATTGATTGATTTTTCTTGACAAAGTGCTTTAGAGAGGTGTGGATTTAAAATATAGTCACTCATAAAAGCGACGGCTTCGAGTTTACTCGGTTTTGATTGCTGAACATGAAACAAAACGCCCATCATCGGAGGTGCGACCATGGTATTGATTTTATCATAAGATGGTCGGGTCTCTAAATGACAATAAGAACACTTCTCTTTAAAAAGTACTTCGCCGGAAGTATCGGCTGATAATGATGTGGTTACAACATAAAGAGAGATCAAAAGCATACTAAACTGGTGTGCGTGAGATGACATTTTCATTTCCTTTATTAAAATATTAGAAGAGATAGCCTATATAGGCAGCAATGGATTGATCACTGGCTGAATCACTGAGTCCGTGTCCGTAATATCCTCCAATGTTCCAATGGGGGATAATCGTATAAGCATACCCAAAATTCAAATATTTTATGGTTTGAGTAGAGGTATAAATACTTTCATTTTGATAATAGGCAGCACTGAAAGCTGATTTTCCGTTGAGCTGAGTATATTCGACACCGGTATGAAATCCAGAAGCATTTTGATATCTCGCTTGTGGAACGTCACGGTCATTGACCCATGTATAGTGTGCTCCTGCAAAAAGTGAAAATCTATTGTTCAAAGTATAATACAAATTAATCGATGTCGTACTATCGGTTGCTTCATTGTTGTAAGTACTTTTATAGGTTGGCAATATGAGACCTATACCCGTCGTTACGGTGAGTTTTTCGGTTGGTGCAAATTGATACATGATATTCATTGTTGTATCTTCCAAGCCGCTTTCAGACTCTATCCCGTTATCAGATTGAAAGTGGGATGCGATCGCTTGAAACCGCCAATTCCCTGCATACACATCTGCTTGTAATGAGGTGCTTAAAGTGTCGGATGGTTCTTGGGAGGCGTAGTTGATTTGAGAGTATCCGATACCTGCAATCAAATTGTATGAAGTTTTACTTCCAATACTTTTGACGACACACCCTTGGTGGTCGACTAAATCACTAAACGGTGTTTGCGGGCAAAGATCATACACATCTTCGACGCCGTCGAAATCACTGTCAATGTAAGCATGAGAAGAAGTCGCAATACACACTAGGGGTAATAGCAAACGATACATTATTGTCTACCTTGCAGTTTTTGAGTGCTATAAGAGTTGTTCTGGAGTCTGAGCCGTTGCATTGAACCGCCGCACTCACCAGATCTGCCTTGATGAAGTTTTAAGTGGAGTTTGTTTCCACCACCTCTGCTTTGTTGAAGGGCGTTGAGCGCATTTGAACGATCCTCTTCGTTCATCGCTGCTATTTGTGTTTTTAGTCGATTCATAAGCTCCACTCGTTCAGCAGGAGGAGCATTTTTAATCGCTTCGATTTGCTCATTGATCGATTCAACCCCAAAAAGAGTGGTGTTGAAGAGTAGCCAAGCGATAGTAATCATCAAAAATTTCATCATTATCCTTTTAAATACATCATTTTGTCATAGAAGTATTAGTGCTTTGTTAGTGATCCAAGATCGAGAGTGAAAATAGTCCCTTTAGAAATACGACTTTCAACGTCGATTGGTATTTTTAACTCATCGCAGAATTTTTTAACAATATGCAAACCGATTCCCAAACCTCGGTCGTGTTCTTTGTAAAATCTCTCAAATATTTTTTCGGGATGGGCAATCCCTCTGCCGGTATCTTGAAGATAGAGTTTATTTTGCTCTGAATTAATTGAGATAGTGACAGTGCCATCGTGTTTATTATATTTAGCGGCATTATTCAAAAGATTGTCAATAATACGGATAAATGCGTCACGATTGGTGGTGATGGTAATGTTTTCGGCATTAAGTATAAAATAGATAGAAGGATAGAGCTTTTCTAATGTCGATATTCTATTTTGTATCAGAGTATGCAGATCAAATGTTTCGACTTGATAACTATGTTCTTCGAGATAACTACGCAAGTTATCTCCGAGGGAAACAATAGTATCGATGCTTTGGAACATACGATCTATTTTCTTTTCATCGCCAGCGCTTGGTTTCAGGAGACTGACATTGAGTCGAAGGGCGGAAAGGGGGGTGTTGAGATCATGTAAAATATCGCGACTGAACTCTTGGGTCAAATGAAGTGCTCGACGTAGGGGATAGAGTGTGTAAAACGAAAAAAGGGCAGAAATAATGGCTATGATCAAAAGAGCCCACCCGTAATAGAAAAGTAGATCATTACGAATAGTTGCTATCATGGTTTCATATTTCGTATTCAATAACGAGAGTTTTAGGGCATAGGTGTCATTTCTAGGGATAGAAAAAAGGACAAACATCTCCGTAGAAGAGTGTTGCAGTTCATAGAGTTTTTTAGGATTTGAGGGGACAAAATCAAACTCGAACTGGGTACATTTGAGGTCGTAACTGCACAAGCGCATTTGGTTATAGAGTTTTTCGTCCAAATCATGTTTGAGTTGAGTGTACTCGACGTAAAACAAGATACCGCTCAAAATACTCAATGCGATGAAAAAGACTCCGAAACTTTTAAAAAATGATTCGTATTCAGCTTTTTTCAATGCGGTATCCAATCCCACGAACATTGTCGATACTCCATCCGGTCGTGTGTTTGAGTTTATTGATTGCGAAACGCAGTGCACTGTCACTTGGATGTTCCATCAGCTCGAATAAGCTCTCTTTAGTGAGGGTTCGTCCGATATTGGTGATAAACAAAGCAAGCAAAGGGAGTTGCACCTCTCCAAGAGAGAGAACATGCCCTTGTCGTAGTATCTCTTTGGTTATAGGGTTATAGGTGATGTCGCCATGGGTAATGAGCTGTGCTTTTCGAGAAAAACGGGCTTCAATACGGAGTAAAAGTTCTTGGGGATAAAACGGTTTTTTCAGATAATCATCTGCTCCGACAGAAAAACCTTTGGTAATAGCGGCGATATCACTCATGGCACTGATAAAAATGGTGGGAGTATTATCTTCTGCATATCGGAGACTTTGAACCAGATCGAATCCATTTAGTTCAGGGACATTGATATCAAAAATATACAAGTCATATCGGACATCATAGGCTGCCTCTGCAGCTGCTTGACCATTAAGGACCCAGCTGCATTGATATCCTCGCTCACTGAGCATTTCGTGTATCGTTTCGCCGAGAACTAAATCATCTTCGAGAAGGAGTATGTTTATCACTGTCGCTTTTTTACCTTATTTTAAAAAAGTGTATTTAGTCAGATTCCAAATATCCGGGTTAGATGCCGCGAAAAGCGACACCATTGTTGATAACTATACAGTATCACACGATAGCTTTAGCGTCCACCACGGTTCATTTTTCCACCGCCTGTTCCACCACCCATTCCGCCGCCTTGACCACTGCCTTGGCGCATTTGAGATCCAGTGCCATCCATTGGACCAGATTTGCTTTGTTTCATGGTACTCGTTGCTGTTTGACGTTCTTCGGGAGTCATTGCTTGTAAACGCGATTGCATTTCTGCTTGGAATGCAGCACGTTCTTCTACCGGTAGTGTTCCTCGCATAGCCTGCATTTGTTCCATAGTCATAGTAGTGTAGTCAGCTGCAAAAGCAGAAATGGCACTCAAGACAATCAATGTAACTTTTTTCATGGGGTTTACCCTCCTGTAATTTTTGGATAGGTGTATTATGATACAAGTGTATTAGTGCAGTGTTAGCGATAGAAACTATTCGTGAATATCTTTAAACGTCTCTCGAATCGCTAAAAATTCGTCTAAGTGCTCAAAAAAGATATCAATGAGTTGCGGATCGAAATGGCGACCTCTCTCCTCTTTAAAGAGGGTAAAAATTTTCTCATCATCCCATGCCATTTTGTAAACACGATCGCTTCCGAGTGCATCGAACACATCGGCTAGCGCGGTGATACGACCGTAAATATGGATCTCTTCGCCTCGTAATCCTCTCGGATAGCCGCTGCCGTTCCACTTCTCATGATGTTCATACGCGACAATCGCCGCTGCTTGGAGCAACGTACGATGAGAGTGTTTAAGCATTTCATATCCCAATGCGGCATGGGTATCCATGATACGGCGTTCTTCTTCATCAAATCGTCCCGGCTTATTTAAAACGGCATCGGGGATAGCGACTTTTCCGATATCGTGCATCGGAGAAGCTTGTTTGAGCATTTCAGACTCTTCTTCACTCAGACCGTAATAGTAGGCGAGAAGTTTGGAATATTCGGCAACCCTTTTTACATGGTTACCCGTCTCTTTAGACCTGCTCTCCCCGATCGAACCCATCGTAAAGACGACTTCTCTTTGGGTCTCTTCAATCTCTTGGTTGAGATCGGTAATTTCGTTTAAGGCATGGTCCATACCGCTAATCATGGTATTAAAAGCAGAGGAGAGCTCTCCGATTTCATCATCTCGCTTGATATCTACTTGCTGTGTATAGTCACGTGTACGGGTAATTTTTTTAGCGGTATTGGAGAGGGTAATGACGGGTCTGATCAAATAAGTGGCGATGAAATAGGCGGCAAATGCGATAAAAATTGCCCCACCGATTAGAAAAAGGATAAACCATTGTTCGTATTTGTATAAAAGACGATAGGCGAACTCTTTTTTCTCTTCTAGGATAATAGTGAAATGAGGGGCATTTTTGAGAGATTTTGAGACTTGGAGTGCATCGTTAAAAATAGAGGGACGCAAATACACCGACCCATCACTCTGACGTATGTAGTAGTGCCGTTGCTCGGTATTGGCAAAAAAGCGTTTAAAGTTTTCTACCGGATAACGTACTTCGAGTTTTCCTATCGGCTGTGTTGAGAAGGTAGAATAGACATTAACGTGTAAAAAAGAGCTAGAACGGTTGGTTTTTCCTATTGTGTTGAAATCACTGGAAGCGATAATCAGCCCCTTTGGATTTGTGAGATAAAAATCACCCTCCATTTTGAGATCATTTTTTTTCGACAGCAGGGTATTGCTGATGCGCCGATCCAAATCTAGGGTGTAAACATCGTTCATGATATCCGATTTTGCGATAAATGTCATATCGTTTCGTAGCGTAAGCAGATGCTGATCGATTCGCTCAATACTCAAGCTCAGTTGGGTATTCATCTCTTGCGTAATAGCATCATAGAGTTCCTGACGAAATGAATTTCCGACAAGAAACATGGTCAATGCATAAGGGATTAAACTAACTGCCAAAAAGAGGAGAATCGTTTTAAGTCTAAAACTCATAAATCACCTTTACATTTGAATCAACCTGTGATGAGGGGATATAGCCGATGGCACCCTCGACGTTTTGGACAAATGCTTTGATGGATTCGTGAGAAGGCTGGGTGATAGGGGGGGTGATCCCTTGGAAATGCTGTTTAACCCAATAAGTATTTAGACGGTCTCGATCCATTTTTAGAATTTCATTTTCAAAGGCGATTCGAGACGCGTCTTGTCCTAGTAGATTGAGAGGGATAATTTTTTGATTTCCAAGGGTATGACGTTTCATGAGGTAAAGATCCCGTATCTGTTGAGCAGAAATATCTGTTACAGCAATTTTTTTAGAGATGATCATGCTGTACTCAGCTGCTGATAAAACTCCGTACAGCAAGCTAATAAGTAATAACTTTTTCATCAAAAAAGTACCGAGAAAGAGATTAGTGTACGGTTTTCATTCTCTTGAGAATGCCATTGGTATTCCCCTTTGAGCGAGATAGGATAGATAGGGCGATAGCTGTATCCAAAAACACCGATGTGGTCTTTATAATCACGATGCTGATCGTCATAATACTCATACCGTCCTACGAGCGCGTGTTGGGGTGAAAAATGGTATACACTTTGGAGATATCCGCTGAGAGTAAGATCGCTTTTGGCTGAGCGATAGTCTGTTTTGGCTGCGATTGCTTCTGCGTTTAGGAGAAAAGGGCCGTTATCGTATTTCAGATTGCCTTGAATAAATTGTGTTTTTTCATCTGTTGATAATGTGATAAACTCTCCGACACTTCCCCCGAGACTCATCTCTAAAGATAGCTCATGTTCTAAGGATAAACCGTAAAAATGGGTATTGGGGATATTGATATACTCCTCATCCATATCGTGGGTCGCTTGGCCGAAGAGATGATAACGGGTTGTACTGCTTTGCGGCAGATAGCCGTTCATATCGATACCGGTCAAAAATTTTGGGAATAAGATGGAACTGTAGAGAGGATTAGAGGT
>NZ_JAQTYM010000126.1 GCF_028688295.1 Sulfuricurvum sp. | reverse complement strand
TTGAAAATAATAAGTAGATTTGTATTCTTCAACGAGTTTAGATTCAGTAATTCTTCCATTTTTTACTTGTAAAGGATTATTGCGATTTTTGGATTCGCTCTCTATATTGATGATGGCAAAAAAATCTTTGTTGAGTTCAACTTTCATCTTTTAATTTCCTTTTGGTTTTATTGAGAATGTTTTGGGTTTTTGAGAGTTCGTTTTGGAGATGTTGACGCTCTTCCTGAAGCTGACGAATATAATCGTTTTGAGAAGCAATCAACGATTTTAGGTGATCGGATTGAGCGATAATGATGCGAGTTTGTTTATCAATTTCTTCGCGTTGGGTATGCAAACTTGATAATGTTTTCTCCGACTGATACTCCATGGATTTCTTAAAATTGTTGATCCACGAACGAATGTCATTAAATAAAGGTTCAGATCCTTCTTTGAAGGCTGTTGCCAAATCTTGTTTGAAATCTCGATTGATGAGAGAGAAATGGATCCACATCAAATAAGCAGCGAGAATTGAAAACAGTATTAAAATAAATGTCGAAAATTCCATTACATTTTTCCTTTTTGTTCAAGTAAATTACAGACACGCTGAATCGTTGCACGGCTGTAAGCTTTGCCTGTGTCTTTGTTATATACACCCCTTTTAGCCAACATTTTTGCCATCACTCCATAACCATACCCTTCTGCACGGAATTGTAAAAAGATAGCTCGGTATTTATTCACCAAAAAAGATACTGTATTGTTAGGAGAAGATTTGTTTGGAACGAAAGCAATATCTGTATTTTCGGAAAAAGTTTTGAGTGTATGGGTAATGGCTTGTTTGATTTGCATGCCGTTGGTTTGATTAATTCTTACACGTTGAAAAAGTGTAAGAATATCTTCATCACTAGGGGATTGATTTAAAAATTCCAAGAAATCATCGCAGAGCAAAAGAGTCCTTTTGGTGTATCTTATATTGTATCTATAATATATTAAATCTATCTCTTTAAATTGCCTAAGAAAGGCATTTAAAAGTGATAAAATGATTATACAATAAAAAATAAACGTGACGGATACAATGTATAAAAAATAATGCTATAATCAGACTTTCATTTTTCGTTATTCGACTTGTCGTAGTCAAGTGTTTCACATCTCCGAACGATGTGGATGGTAGTGCAGGGCTTATCCTTTTTACCCGGTAGTTGTCATCTAAAAAAAGTTAGAAAATAGGTTATTGCGTGCTTTCCACGTGCATTTTTGCAAAGTGAAGAATGGGGTCAAAACGATCCAAAAAGGTTAAGCTTCCTAAAAAAGCAAGAGGTGCTTATCTTATAAAAAAGGGTTTTCGTGCGCGGGAATCTTGATTATCAAATCGCTCAGATTTGGAAAAAAATCGATGGAATTGGAACTTCTAAAGCGGTATTTCGCTCTGCCAGTTCTCATAAAAATGTGAACGACACATTGCCGGTTTCGGATAAAGTTCATTCATTTGAGTACAAAGACGAAGTGCTTAGAACGGCACGTGATATTGGTCGTTTTGCATTCAAATATGGAGTGAAAGATTTATCGAAAATTTTATATGAGATTGTCGATAAATGGTTTCTTGAAAAAATTGATCGTGATGTGTCTCGGGACACTTTACGCAATTATCTTTCACATATTGTCAAAATTCAAATTGCGTTAGAAGCTATTGCATCAGATGAACAAGTTGCATACACTGGGTATACGAAAGAGGAACTTTCTTCAATTCATTCTATGCTCAAATCACTTAACAAAAATGGGTACATCAATCGGGCGTATTCTAATCCCGGGGCTGTTGTAAGCAACCTTGAAGGGAATGAATATTACGTCGGGCTTTTGCAATACCGATACGGATTGCGTGTCACAGAAGCGGCGCATATAAAACGTTCTCAAATTCAAGGCAATATTCTTACGATACAAGGTAAAGGCGGTTATTTTCAAACGAAAGAATTGACTTCAGAACTATCTGATGCCATAATTGAGAGAATGGTTGAGGGTGTGTTTAAAATCAATCAAAACAGCTACCGTAAAAATCTGGAAGAGTCTGCAAGAATTGAAGGGGAAACGTATCATGGGACACACGGTCTACGGTATAACTATGCGCAAAATCTTTATTTCAATCACTATAACGAAAACGTTGAGAACGGTATGCGCTATATTGATGCTCATAAAACGGCTTTGAAGCAAACTTCAGAAGAGATTGGGCACCATCGTGCTGAAATTACGATGCATTATCTTGGATGAGTTCATGGTGTTTTTTTATGAATTGAATTACATGCATGCTGATGAAGTGGTTGTTTTACGAAGACTTGGCTTTCAGCTGCAAGCAGTACCAGACAATGTGTGTCCGTTAGAAAGCCTAAGTGTTGAAATGATAGAGTGAATAAAGTTAAATAGCAATATGTAAATTCAATTGACGTTATATGATAAAGTACTTCGTGAGTTATGTGATGCACTAATCATTGATTCTATGCATCCTGAATATCCTCAGTTTATAATGTAATGTCCTTGAAATATCAAACAATAAAAACTGTTAGAGGCTCAATTTTTTGATCATTTTCTTTCGATGAGCAGATAGCGGATGCGACTATAATTTAGTCCTTAGGTTTTTGCTCACAAAATCCTGCAACTGCGCATCAACTTCGAAATCTTTACACAAAGTTTCAAAACGCCCAAATGAATCAATGACGCGATCAATGATTTCATTAGCCTTTGATTTCTTTAGACCGCAATGATTTGAAAAACGGTATAAATCTTCTCTTGAAAATTCATCCCGTTTTCCTGCGAGTGAAATTTGATGGGTTTTGGTCCACTTTCCTGTTGGATCATATGCGAAGGTCATATCAAACGCAGGAGATAGACTCCATTGTCCACTACGATCCATCTGAAATCCAAAGTTCTTCGCATGATCATCCTGATTTCTACCAACAATATTGAAGACAGCGCGTCGGAATAGTTCTTCAATCTCGCTGTACCCAAGATTCATATCACGCATACTCATCACGATCTGCTCATATGAATAAGCACCCGTAGTGTCACGATCGAAATGCTGCAATCCAGCCCATGACGAATAATGTTTTTTACGCAATCT
>NZ_JAQTYM010000065.1:8355-12747 GCF_028688295.1 Sulfuricurvum sp. | reverse complement strand
GTATTCTACCTTTTTTTGAGATACAATAAAGTTTCCGAAATAAAACAGGAGAAAACTATGAAAAATGTTTTAAGTGAGGCTAGAAAGCTATTTCAAGACATTAATACGTTGTTAACCTCTCAAGAGACAAAAGATAACAACTATTTTACTAAACTGAGCATTGCTACCGAAGAAGCCTATTTTACGATGAATAGTGGAATGTGCTCTAACACTACAGTATGCCATGAATGTGCTAATCACCGAGATTTTGTCCGAACAATGATGGATATTTTGGGAGAGCTCGAAGTCAATGCCTCAGCTGCAAATACATATAGAGATACATTATCCCAATATACAGAACGTGTAAATAAAATTTTAAAAAACATCGAAACTGTACTCGCTTCGTAGAGCAATTCGTTATAATCTATCCAATGGATAGAAATCTTTTACGTAATTTTTTTCAGCGCAACCTCCCTGGGGATATGGAACAGTGCATTGAGCTATTCGCCATCTTCGGAGGTTACGACGAAGCTATCAATACCGATGAGAGTGTTGAATTGCTTATCACTCACCACATACTTGAACCCTTTGAAACCCATCGCGAAGACCTCCTCGCACCGCTTCGGAATGATCCCCTTTATTTAAACCTTTTACATGCTGTAGCAGTGGGCGATCGACGGCAGGGATCGGCTTATCGTCGTGCTCGCATCGGCAAAGAACGTGGTGCTGAGGCCTTTGAATTTTTACGATTCAGCGGTTATCTTACGTTAGAGCGCTCACGTGAAATACCGCTGGAACGCGCCCATCCAAAACAACGATTTAAAAAAGAGATCGAACATCATCGCATTTCTCACAAATACCGATTTTCAACTCCGTTTATCCGCTTTTGGTTCGCCTTTGTCAAACCCTTTATTGCCTCAATCTCAGAACGTAATTATGAACCATTTTTTAATCACTTTCATGCTCATTTTAATGCTTTTGTCGGGTTTACGTTTGAAGAGCTATGCGATCTCTATATTCGAGACGTTTTAGCACCAAAATTTAAAAGTGATATCCTCGATTCAGGAAGCTATTGGAACCGTGAAGTGGAAATAGATTTGTTTTGTGAAACGATGGAGGGGGAAATCTGGGTAGGGGAGTGCAAATGGACAAACCACAAAGTAAACAAAAAAGAGCTTCATAAACTCGAAGAGAAATGCACTAAGCTCTCAATCACTCCGAATAAAATTTTACTCTTTAGCAAACGGGGCTTTTCAAATGAATTGCGTGACATGAATGACAAACAACTCTACCGCTTTTGTGCCGAAGATTTAAGCGTATTAACTAACCGCTTGTAATGCGCCGTATGCCTCTTGGAGGAGTTGAAATTTTTCAGTGTATTTGTTGATAGTTTTTGGATTTTTGCTTTGAACACGGTCAGGATGATACCGTTTTGCGAGAGTACGGTATCGCTTTTTCAAATCCACAGGAGATGAGCCCATCGGTATCTCAAAAATTGCATGGTAACGGATCATCTTATCGATCGCATCGTTTCCATGCCCCCAACCTCGATAGTTTCCATACAACTTACTCATAAATGCATCATCGTAATGGTAATTGATCATAAAATGGAGCACTTCTCGACGATTAAGTGTTTTTTCGAGACGTGCTTTGGCCTGCGAAGTTGTCACATCAATATAAAGATCACTAGCGGTAGTGGTGAGTAAAAGAGAGGAGAGTTGCTGTTTAAGATAACGCATAACCCATGTATTAGGGGTTAAAAAGGTCAATTTTACCCGATCAGGTCCATACGCATAGAGCTTTACATCGACGTTTTCACTTTTTTTATACGGTACTTCGATGCGGATGGCAGCGCTTTTGCATCGTTTGAGTGATCGACTGTAAAATGTCCCTGTGAGCTCATTCATTTTCGTGTAGCGCTCACTCAAATTTTCTAAAAAATCCTCTTTTTGATCCGAGGAGTTTTCATTATTGAGGACTAATACCCCATTATCGAGGAAAAGAGTGTTTTGAATGTGATGGTCGAAAAATTCTTCCATCCACGATTCTTCGAGAGTATTAGCACTCCCCTGAACGAAGATAGCGTTATTACGCAAAACAACTCTCACAGGCCCCTCCATTTAGTGATTATTACCTCACTAAAGCAAAAGGAGTTCCAAAATATCCGATTGGATCAATATCCCTGTATCATAAAATCATAAGCACCCAATAGCATACTTCGATCTTTTTCAAGATTTCTAATAACACTGCCGTATTCATTGATCGGGTATGATGCCATCAAATGAAACATCACCATGTAGTTTTTACCATTAACTTCGATCAGAGGGGTAAAGGGTAAGCTTTTATACTGTTTCGTAGCTACAGCTAACGGCACGGTTAGCCTTGTATTCAAATCGCCTAAAATATCGGATTGAATATCTAAAAGAAACGGATATGTTTCATTGGTTTGCGTGTTTTGGTTCTCATGCAAATCAAACTGTGCCACTAAAAAGCTCTATATTCTGAAGCAAATACGCCCGATTTCACCGTAAAATCGTTTAACGCTTCAATCGCTTCTTTGTTTTCCGCACGCCAACGCTCAGCTTTTTGCTCTCGTTCATATCGTATTTCAAGCGTTTTGAGATGTTCAAGTCGCTCAGCATCGATAATAGAGAGCGTGCGAGCTTTTTGGTTTTTGGGTTTAATTTTAACGATAATCTCACCCATTGCATCGAGCATTTCCCCCACAACATCCGCTTTTAAATGGCTAAATGTACCGAAAGATACTGTTTCCATTTTAGCACTCCTTTGTCGATAAAATATCGATAATTTATCGATAGTATAGCATGAGAAATAATGTATAGAGTTTAATTTCTCTCTGTAATTTTCCCATAACACTCCGGTCGGCGATCACGAACAAGACCCCAATAGTGGCGATGTTCGCGAATAGATACAGGATCAAACTCGCTGTAGAGAATCTCCTCTTTGTCACGCGAAGCTTCGGCAACTTTTTGCCCCGTATGGTCGGTAATGAACGAGGAACCGTAAAAGGTCAGGGTACAACTCTCACCCACCTCTTCACCGATACGGTTGGCGGCGATCACGGGGATGATGTTTGCCGCAGAGTGCCCCATCTGTACCCGCTGCCAGTGCGACGCCGAATCAACTCCGATTTCGGGTTCGCTTCCGATCGCGGTCGGATAAAAAATCATATCTGCCCCCATGAGGGTAAGTGAGCGAGCAGTCTCCGGAAACCACTGATCCCAGCAGATGCCGACACCGACATTTCCAAATGCCGTTTTCCATATTTTAAACCCCGTATCTCCGGGAGCAAAATAAAATTTCTCTTCATAACCCGGACCATCTGGGATGTGGGTTTTACGGTAGTTTTCCATCACGGTGCCATCAGAGTCGATCATCACGAGAGAGTTAAAATATTGCTCCCCATCTCGCTCGAAATAGCTGATCGGCAACACGACCCCTAGCTCCTTCGCCAGTGCGCTAAAATGGGTGATTAATGGATTATTGAGGAGCGGTTGTGCCCACTCGAAATACTTTTTATCCATATCTTTGCAAAAATAGTACCCCTCGAAAAGTTCAGGGATCAAGATGATATTGGCACCATTTCCTGCCGCTTCACGTACCATCGATTCAGCTTTTACTATATTAGATTGCTTATCTTCAGCCATTTGCATTTGTATTGCTGCTACTTTAACCATACACTTTTCCTTATACCGTTCACAATGACGAAATTATAGCATTGCTCTATTACAGTTCAGGGGCAATTTAGCCAAAAAACATTATCCCCTTTTAATCTATTCGGTGATATTCTAATCGCACTTGAGAAAAGAAGGAGGATACTATGAAATTAGAGCCCCAATTTAACCCGCTTCCGCAAATGAATTCTGAGATGAATAAGCGTGATAAAACACTCGATAAAATAGCAGCAGCAGTAGAGCTAGGAATGCAAGACAGCGCTTCACGATCGATCAATGATATGCTCAAAAGCCAAATTTCTACCATGTCACAAGGGCTTATGAATGCAAATGACGGAATTGCCATGATGCAAATTACCGGAGGAACTTTAAACTCTCTCTCCGAGCAAACCCAAACACTCAATGATCTTAGTGTCCGTTACAACAGTGCTTCGTTAAACGAAACTCAAAAACAAGGATTGCAAAGCGAATTTAACCGTACCGTTGAATCAATGCAACAGAGTATCGATAGCAGCAGTTTTAACGGTAAATCACTTTTTGGAAGTAGCACAACCCTCTCACTAGGCGAGAGCACCATAAGTGCTTCGATCCCTGAGATGTCTACCTCTTCACTTAGTATCGATTCTCAAGAGAGTATTGAATCGTATCGTGATACCTTGGATCAAGCCAATTCGACGATAGGTTCTACTACGAATGGTCTCATCAGCGCATCCAATAC
>NZ_JAQTYM010000065.1:0-8255 GCF_028688295.1 Sulfuricurvum sp. | reverse complement strand
ATCAAGGTCTGGATACGGGCATGCGCGTATTGAATGTAATAGATCGGGTTGGAACTGTCTTGACGTTTTAGCTCTTCGATATCAAACTCAAGTGCCGTATCGCACTTTTTAGAGGCGAACATAAAGCGCAATGCTTCCGCACCGATCTCTTCGACGACATCACTCATCAAAATAACGGTACCTGCACGTTTAGACATCTTAAACGGCTCTCCGTCTTTGAGGAGACTTACCATTTGAGAGAGGAGTACTTCAAGTTTCTCTGAGTCGTACCCTAAAAAGTTCACCGCCGCTTTCACACGGGCGATATAGCCGTGGTGATCCGCTCCCCAGATATTGATGTAATCCTCATATCCACGCTCAAACTTTTGGTTATGATAGATAATATCTCCCGCGAGGTAGGTTGGACGTCCGTCTTCACGTACCACTACACGGTCATGGTCGTCACCGTACTCAGAAGATCGGATAAAGGTTTTCCCCTCATTAGTGTAAACACCCTCACCCATTTTCGCCATAACGCGATCCCACTCATCGTAGAGGGATGCTTCACCGACGAAGGTATCAAAATGGACATTGATCGCAGCCAAATCTTCAACGATAAGGGTTAAAATTTTATCTTTTGCCCAGAGTGCCAACTCTTTTTGACGGCTCTCATCACGAAGTGCATCTTCGCCGAAAAGCTCTACAACCTCACGAGCTAAGTCACTGAGGTATTCTCCGCGATAATATTTTTCAGGCCATTCTACCGCTTCTCCCAGAAGAGAGCTACGCCCTTCGAGCTGTAAAGAGACGCCTAGCAAATCAATTTGATTACCCGCGTCGTTGACGTAATACTCTGCTGTGATATCGTAACCTAAATGACGTCCGAGACGGAGCATCGTATCGCCATACACCGCTCCGCGAGCATGCCCGATATGGAGAGGCCCTGTAGGATTCGCACTGACAAATTCGAGGAGGATAGAGCCATTTTTATCACTGCTTCCGAACGCTTCTGCATGGTTTAATGCCCATGAAGCGTACTCGTCCAAAAATGATTCGGAGAGACGAAAGTTAATATACCCTTTAACCGACTCAACAGCGCCAAACATTTCGCTCTCATTAAACGATGTTGCGATCTCTTCAGCAATGGCTATAGGTGACTTTCGAAGTTCTTTTGCAAGGGAAAAAGCAATAGGGGTAGCGAAGTGACCAAAAGAGCGATCTTTTGGTTTTTCGAGGATAACATCACAATTGAATTTATCGCGCAACAGCGCAGAGACTCGCTGCTTCAATGTTACGCTTGTGTAGTAGTTTTAGGAGCTTCTACTGGTGTAGACGCTACAGTATCAACTTGTTTTGGAGCATCAGGTGTTACGGAAGTAGATACAGTTGCTTCAGCATCATCATCTTTCATCTCTTTTTTGAAATTACGGATCCCTTGTCCAATACCTTTGGCAAGATCAGGAATTTTTTTCGCACCGAATAACAAAATAACAATCCCAAAAATTAATAATAATTCAGTTCCGCTTGGCATACTCATGATTAGAGTCCCTTCTGTAGAAAATTAAGTGGGGAAGTATAACGTATTTCGATGAATACATCAAAGTTTTTACTATGACACTTCCCATGTTTGGACAAATTCGTTGATTTGTAACGTTGGTATCTTCATTCGTGCTGCTTTCGCAATCGAAACTAAAATCTCAGCGGCCTCTTGGAGGTTGTCATTGACCACTAAAAAATCATATTCGCTGATACGCTGAACTTCCCGTTTAGCCATTTCAATTCGACCCGATATCACCTCTTCACTATCCGTCAATCGGTTATGGAGTCGCTTTTTTAACTCTTCAAGTGTCGGTGTCGTAATAAATACTGAGGTCGTTATGTCACCAAGGCGGTTTTGTACCGCGTCGTGCCCTTGAACATCAATGTCAAAAATAACCAGTTTTCCCTCTTTCAAGGCTTTTTTTACCGGTCCCAGTGATGTTCCATAATAATTGCCATGAACTACCGCGTATTCTAAAAACATCTCTTGATCGATATCATTTTTAAATTCATCAACGCTCACAAAATGATAATGAACACCATCAACTTCACCTGAACGAATCGTGCGCGTGGTTGTTGAAATTGAAAAATAGGTGGGACCGATTTGATCCGTGATTTTAGTGATTAATGAGCTTTTACCCGCACCGCTTGGTCCGGATAAAACAAGTATTGCTCCATTTCGTCGATTCATGCATCATTTCCAAAATTAATGTTGATACTGATATTTAGCCCTTTGAGCGACTTAGTAACCTCTTCATTTGAAAGGGCTTTTAATAGTGCTTGCAACGCTTCAACCCCTTCAGCATGTGACGCTGAGAGAGGTTGATACTGATCTTCTGCTTTTTGTAGAGGTTCTTGAGTTTCTACCTCTTCTTCTGAGTCATCGAAAAAGTCATTTTCTACAACACTACCCTCATCCTTAATTTCCGGTTCCTCTTCAACCTCTTCACCAATTGCCAGCTTAAGGTCACGTTCATTAAGCATAGCAAATTCATCAAGCCCGTCTACCTCAACAGAAGCTTCAATCGCTTCAGTGAGATCGAAGTTTTCCAATACCGTATCCTCAAAATCAAGTTCCATATCCTCGAGTTCAAGTTCTTGCTCTAACTCTTGGGCTTCTAATCCGCTTACAGCATCTTCAATTTGCAATTCAAGATCACCCAATTCATCATCATCCAAAAGAAGATCATCTTCCAATGAAGGGAGGAGTATTTCATCTGCGAAATCTGTTTCTTCCACTTCCGAAGATGCTAAAGAGATTGGATCAAAATTATCCTCTAATCCGAATTCATCCTCATCCAAAAGCTCTTCATTTAAGCCAGAGAGTTCTGATCCATCCAACAACGTATCATCCGATAAAAGGTCATCTTCCAATGTCTCGTTCACTTCATCAACTGTATCATCTACCAGTGTATTAAATTCATCATCTCCGATATCGAGTTCATCAATCTCTTTAAGAATGATTTCATCTTCACTATTCCAATCATCACCTTCAGTGTCATCCAAAAGATTTTGAACTTCTTGCACTTCTTCTTTATCTAAAATCGTTGTTTGAGAAGGGCTTGTCTCAACATCATCTAACCCATCGAGGCTAAAATCATCGCTTACATTCTCACCAAAATCAATCTGATCATCATCCATTTCATCCAAATCAAACGATTCAAATTCATTAGGAATCGTCTCCAAATTAGGCAACTCATTTTCAAGATTAATCGCATAAAAAGGCTCTTGAGCTACGGCCTCTTCTTCTAATTTCACCACTTTAGGAGCTGCGACAGGTGACATAAGCACTTTTTTCTCAATTTGAATAAACATATCAACAAGATCCGTAGGTAGAAACGGTTTATTGATTACCTGATCAAATCCAGCCGGAACTGCTTGACCACGTGTTGCCATTAATAAAGTACTTTTATAGGTAATATGTTCTTTCAGCGATTCAAACATATCATCGCTATAAAGTGCATCATCAACAATCAATAAATCGTATTCGCTCTCTTCAACTTCATCAACAGACCAAATGACACTTAACTCATCTTTGGTTTTTTGTGCACTCAGAGCCACCAATTTTCGGACCACCGGGTTATCATTAAAAAGCAAAATCTTCATGCGCTCTGCTACCCCTCTTTTCATCCCCTTGTTCTATCAAAGGCTTCATGGTATCATTGTAACTAAAAAAAAATTAAATGATAAAATTTCTTTGGCTTCTTTTTCTAATTATTCCCCTTTTTGGTGAAGATACTATCTACCAGCTACCAAATCAGCACACCCGATTTATTGATCAACTTGCCAAACAATTTAAACAGAGCAAACGCATTTTAATTCTTACCCCTTCTTTTAATCATCATTTAGTGGAGAAAGAGATTCTAAAACAAGTTAAACGCGGAACATCGCTCACGCTAATTGTTCATACAATTACAACAGCTTCGCGCTCAATTGTACAATATGAGCACGTCGATCTTAAGATCTCTTCACGTCCCTTTACGCATACCATTATCATAGTCGATGAGCGCTATTTATGTACAATAGAAGGTTCATTAGATGAGGAAATCTTTTCTTCCAAATATATGAGGGGACACTGTAGCGATGATTATGAACAAATCAGTGCCCTTCGAGAATCAATCGCCCCTATTCTTCAAAATTCAGCTTTTTACTTAAAATAGTTTCCCGAGAAAATTGTAGGCATCTTGGGTTTGCGTCGTAACAATTAGCAATGTCGCACCTAATGTGACCATAAGTACCACAAACGATATCGCTATTTTAATCGGCATCCCAATAACCAAAAGGTTAAATTGCGGCATGGTTTTCATCAACATTCCAAAAATGATATCCGCGAGCATTGCCAACGCTGTAATGGGAAAAGCGATCATAAACCCGACAACAAACATGTTGGTCATAGCGTGCATAATGTATTGGAACAAAGAGGGTGTCATCATAAATCCCCCCAACGGAACCGATGCAATTGATGCAGATGCGTACAGTAATATCCAGTGATGAAGATCAAAAACCAGCAATATCATCAATGCTAGCAACGCTAAAAACTGACTGATAATCGGCATCGATACACCCGATTGAGGATCGATCGCCGATGCGAGAGAAAACCCCATCATAAATGAGATTTGTCCCCCAGCAAATGTGATAACATGATAGGCTAGTTGCAAAACAATTCCCACTGCCAAACCAAAAAGCATCTCACCCAAAATGGCTACCGTCAAACTAAGAGCGTCAGTAGGAATGTTAAGCGGCGGTACTGCTCCGAAAAAAAAGATAGTAAAAAAAAAGGCCATGGCCGCTTTTACCGACATAGGTATATTCATGTGTGAAAAGATCGGAACTGCCATAAAAAGTGCAGTAAAACGGGTAAAGAGCAGTAAAAAAGCGACCGTACGCCCTTCACTAAACAGCTCTGCCCACTCCATCTATCAGCTCGCTTTCAAACTGCCGTTTTGCATACGATAGATGTAATTGCAACGTGCCGCTAAGGACTCATCATGTGTCACTAAAACCATTCCGGCACTGTTATCTCTTAGATAATTCTCAAAAATATCCATCACTTCGAGTGCTGTAGCGTGATCTAGATTTCCCGTCGGTTCATCGGCAAAAATTAATCTCGGTTTTTTGGAAAGAACCCGCGCAATCGATACCCGCTGTTGCTGACCACCTGAGAGTTCCGTCACTTTTTGTTGTACCACTTTATCAATTCCTAAACGTTCTAATAACCCTGAGTCGATCGACTGACGGGCCAAAATCGCTGCGACTTCGAGATTTTCATAGGCGCTGAAGCCTTTAAAAAGATAGTGACTTTGGTAAATCATCCCTAAATCGTCGCGTCGTAATGCAACCATCGCTTTCTCATCCATCTCATAAATATCGTTTCCAAATAACTCAACTTTCCCGCTATTAGGGCGAAGCAAAGAGGAGAGGATATGCATCAGTGTCGATTTTCCACTGCCGCTAACGCCAACAATCGCCATTGATTCACCGGCTTTGAGTGTGAGATTTACATCCTCAAAAAGAGGGTAATCAAAATGGTGTGATAAAGAGGTTGCGTTTAGTAATGTCATAGAGGAATTATAAAGGAAATTAGATTAATAAAGGGGAAAAAGAGCAGATTGCGGATCAAGTCCGCAATGACGAAATTTTTATCGTCATCCTGAACTTGATTCAGGATCTAAGGGTTACCCCTTACGCCATTTGAGCAGCGACTTCTTCTGCGAAGTTGTCAACTTTTTTCTCTAAGCCTTCTCCGACTTCGTATTTAACGAATTCGACGATTTCAGCAGTACCGCCGTGTTTAGCAGCCTCTTTAGTAATCGCTTCGGCAACCGTCATAGAATCATCCATAACGTAGTTTTGATCCAAAAGTGCAAGCTCTTTATCCAAAGTTGTGTTGTCCGCTACGAAGCGAGCCAATGATCCTGGGATAATGTTTGCCCAGATTTTTTCCGGTTTGCCATCAGCGAGCAATTTCGCTTTGATCGCTTCTTCAGCCGCAGCCATAACTTCAGGAGTTAATTGTGATGCTGAGATGTATTGTGGAACGTTTTTCAACGGTTTTTTCAAACGCGCTAACTCTTCGTTCTCTGTTTTGATCGCTTCGATACGACCGATAGTTTCCGCTTCTACGAATGCAGGATCGAAATCTTTAGAAGTCAATGTCGTTGGTTTCATTGCTGCAGCGTGCATTGCAACGTTTTTAAGCATCGGAGCAAGTGCTTCGGCTACTTTCGCATCAGAACACGTTGCTGCTACGAGAACACCGACACGTCCGTTTGAGTGAACGTAACCGTTAACACATCCGTTTGCACCTGCATTGAGGGTTGCAAAACGACGTACTACGATTTTTTCACCGATACGAGCTACTTGAGAGGTAAAATACTCTGTAAAGGTAGCGGTTTCGTATGCAGTTTCGTTCAACTCTTCAACACTGCTCACACCCGTCGTAAATACGTGTGCCGCTGTGTTTCCGACGAGATTGATGAAACCGTCGTTTTTAGCAACGAAATCGGTTTCAGAGTTAACTTCTACCAAAGACGCTGATGTATATGTATCGGAAACTTTAAGACCCAAAAGTCCCTCAGCTGCTACGCGATCCGCTTTTTTAGCAGTTTGCGCCATACCACGGTCACGCAAAAATTCTTTTGCTTTTTCCATGTCGCCATCACACTCAGTGAGGGCTTTTTTACAATCCATCATCGGCGCATCAGTCGCCGCGCGGAGGTCTTTTACCATCGCTGCTGTAACTTCTGCCATGATTACGCTTCCTCTGCTACTACTGCTACTTCTTCGACAGCCGCTTCAACTGCAACTTCTGCTGCAACTTCTTCGTCTGCTACCGCTTCGTCGTTTCCGCCGTTTGCAAGTGCTTTACCTTCGTTGATCGCTTCTGCCATTTCTTTACAGAAAAGTTGGATAGAACGGATCGCATCGTCATTTCCAGGGATTGGAATGTCGATAACATCCGGATCACAGTTAGTATCAAGTGGTGCAACAACACGAATACCGAGGTTACGAGCTTCTTGAACCGCGATATGTTCTTTTACCGCATCGATAACGAACATTAAATCTGGCAAAGTTTTCATATGACGGATACCACCGAGGTATGCAATCAATTTTTCTTTTTGGCGATTCATCATCAACGCTTCTTTTTTAGTCAAAAGGTTGATTTGGCCGTTTGCTTGCATCTCTTCGATGATATCAAGTTTACGGATTGATTTTTGGATTGTTGGGAAGTTGGTCAACATTCCACCCAACCAGCGGTTATCAACGTATGGCATGCCACATTTTTCAGCTGCATCACGGATTGCAACGCGAGCTTGTTTTTTTGTTCCTACGAAAAGAACCGTTTTACCCTCAGCCGCAGCATCAACTACTTGCTGATACGCAGCACGGAAAAAACGCAATGTTTTTTGAAGATCGATGATGTAAATGTTTTTACGAACACCGAAAATGTATTTTTTCATTTTCGGATTCCAACGACGTGTTTGGTGACCGAAGTGAACACCGCATTCTAAAAGGTCTTTCATTGTTACCATGGTGATAACTCCTGTGTAAAAATAGTTTGTTCTTCGTTATCTTGGGCGAATGCTAACAGAGCCGATGATGCATCGGGTGCACGAGAACCGCGTGATCGCTTGCGAATTTTTTCCATGATACATAGTGAATGCTCATCCGGGTAAAACCCATTTGTGTCAATATATAAGAGAGAAAATCGGGCGGATTATACTGAAATAGCACTTAAATTTAGCTGTACTTAATTTTATCCATTCTGTCACGTTTTTATCACGTAAAATTGAAATTTTTCAAATTACTTTTATATAATTTTTGCTAATATGATTTACGACTAATGCACAGGCATTAAAATAAGGAGAAATGATGACTCAACGGATATTAGGTTCTGTAGTCGCTGCCGCACTGCTCACAACAAGTGCATTTGCAAACGACACACTAATCGAACGATTTGAAAAGATGGAAAAAGAGATGGCTTCACTAAAAGCTGAACTCAACGCCATTAAAGCGGAAAACTCTAAATTAAGTACACAACTCTCAACACCCTCAGCAAGTGAGAGTAAAAAAGAGGTTGCAAGTAGTGGAAAACTCAATGAAACTCTTGAAGAGATCCAAGATCAACTCGACGATTTAAACAAAAAAACCAATGGGAATAACCTAAAATTCGGTGTTGATTTCCGGACCAGTGTGGATAACCTCCAATACAAAATGGCAGATGGTAGCAAACAAGA
>NZ_JAQTYM010000011.1 GCF_028688295.1 Sulfuricurvum sp. | reverse complement strand
AATATTCAAAATAATACAACGTATGTCTCAAAACGGTGGCTAGAGATTATCGGTTACACGGAGAATGAGTATCATAGCTCCATCGAAACATGGAAAGCGATGCTCCACCCCGATGATGCTGAATATGCTTTTGGGGTATTGATGAATTCGATCATCAATAAAATAGAAAGTGCTCATGCCCAATATCGCGTCCGTCATAAAAAAGGGCATTGGTTATGGATATACGATCGTGCAAAAATACTCTTTGATGAAAATGGTGAGCCACTCATCGTTGCCGGTTTTCGAACCGATATCACCCACCAAGTCGAACTTGAAAATCATAATGATGAGCTCGCAACCATTTTGCAACATGCTACCACTAAAGTGTACATTGCTGATGTCGAAACACTCAAATATCTTTATGCAAACGACGGTGCACTTAAAGCTCTAGGATATACCCTTGAAGAGCTCAGAGAGCTTTCCATCACCGATATAAATCCTGAAATCACCACAAACCAAATTGAAACGTTTCGCCAATATCTAAACGCTATCAGCCCAGTGCTTAGCAATATCTCCAAACATAAACGGAAAAATGGAACCCTCTATCCTGTACAAGCAAGTGTCCACAAGCTAAACTATCTTGGTCGTCCCTCAGTCGTCATTTTCGATACTGATATCACCGAACTCAATACTACCCAAAATCAACTCCTCCACCTAGCAACGCACGATTCACTTACTGGACTTCCTAACCGTATCTTGTTTAATGACCGACTACAAATGGCCATCAAAAAAAATCAGCGTAAAAATGAGAAAATAGCGGTAATGTTTATCGATTTGGATCATTTTAAACAAATTAATGATTCATTAGGTCACCCTGTTGGAGACCTACTTTTGGTTCAAGTAGCCCTTCGGCTACGATCTATATTACGTGAAAGTGATACCATAGCCCGAATGGGAGGAGATGAGTTCAATATCCTCATTGATAGCTTAACTCAAAGTGATAATCTAATCGATATTGCTGAAAAACTCATACATGCCTTCAAAGAGCCTTTTACTATCGAGGGTAATATACTCTACACAACCCTTAGTATTGGTATAGCCCTCTCTCCAGATGATGGAATCACAACCGAAAAACTTTTGAAAAATTCCGATACCGCTATGTATCGTGCTAAAAATGAGGGAAGAAATGGCTATCGATTTTATGCCAATGAGATGGGGGATAAGGCATTTGAGCGAGTCGTCATGGAAAACTCCTTGCGTATCGCACTTAAAGAGAACCAATTTGTTGTTTATTATCAACCTCAAATTGATCTTATTACCCATACATGGGTCGGGATGGAAGCACTTGTACGATGGATACACCCTACATTAGGAATTGTTTCTCCTGCAAATTTCATCCCTTTATGCGAAGAGACAGGATTAATCCAGGAACTCGATTTTCTGGTTTTGGAAAATGTGGTTGCACAACATGTGTTATGGCAAAAAGACGGATTAAGAGCCCCAAAAACTGCTGTAAATTTTTCAGCGAAAACCCTCTCAAATCGGAATATTGCTAAAGAGGTTCAGTCTATTTTAGAATTTTACCATTGCTCACCGGAGTATATTGCGATCGAAGTAACCGAATCGCAAATTATGCGTGATCCAGAAGAAGCGATAGAGATTTTAGGAGAGTTTAAATCATTGGGATTGGAAATATCAGTCGACGATTTCGGAACCGGATACTCTTCACTCTCCTATCTCAAACGGCTTCCGATCGATAAACTCAAAATCGATCAAAGTTTTATACGTGACATTCCCGACGATGAAGATGATATGGCAATCACAAAAACGATTATCGGTTTAGCCCATAATCTAAAACTAGACGTCATTGCTGAGGGGGTTGAAAACTCTGAACAAGAGGCTTTTTTACTCAAAAATGGGTGTATTTTGGCTCAGGGATATCTCTATGATAGGCCTCTTGATACTCAAATTACAACTTTGCGTTTACATAAGCATAGCTGTTAGTAAACGTTATAGTGAAATTTTATTATCTCTTTAAAATTTCTTATGTGCTATAATTTTTAATTCGTATATAGCACGGAGGTTGCTCATGTTTAATCTCTCCACAATTAAAGGGAAACTAGCCGCTTTAATGGCACTCAGTTTTATTACCTACACCACCTTAGGCTATCTTGCCTATTCTAACAACAAAGATGCCGAAAAAACTGCTGAGCGAATGGTTCTTTTAGGAGATATTCGCACCTATACTAATGAAGCAGCTGTAGAACTTCGAGGATATCAGCTTCTTTATACATCAGAAGTTTTAGAGCGATATGCAACAGCTAATAAAAACCTGAGTGACTCCTTTCAAAAGTTATTAAATATTACCCGTTCTGAAGAGAATAAAAAGCGTCTCAAAGATATGGCTGAAGCTCATCAATCATGGATTAAATTAAACGAACCACGTATTCAAATTATCAGTGACAATGAAAATGAAATTCACAGCTATGAATTTGCGTCGACTGAAGATGGGAAAAAACTAAAAAGAATCACCAAAGAATCAACAAAGTTATATCATGATTTCACAGAACAACAAATGGAATTAGTGGAATCTATGCAAAAGAAAAACCTCGATACACTTGATTCCAACGCTATACTGATGGAGAGTATTGTTGCCATAAGTGCAACAGCGATGATGGTCATTTTTTACTTTATTCTCCAAAACATTACCCATTCCATTGCACGTCTCGAAGAGACAATCGAAGCAGTTGCTCAGCATCGTGATTTTACCCGCACTACGAAAGTAGAAGGAAATGATGAACTCTCTCAAATGAGTCATAAAGTCAATGATTTGGTCAATGTCCTTCGCCAAGCGTTTAGCGGTATCCGTTCTGCATCAAGTGAAAATCTCTCTGTCTCAGCTGAGCTCTCTGCTACAACACTTGCCATCGGAAAAGCAGCTGAAGAAGAGGCAAAAATCGTCACCCAAACGACGAATGAATCGGATCGTATGAAAGAGGCGATGAAAGCATCTGCTGCCGAAGCCAAAATAGTACAAGCTAAAGCTATCGGCGCTCGTGGAAATCTCCAAGAAGCTCAATTAGCTTTGCATAATACGATTGAGCAGCTCTCTCTCACTGTCCAAATGGAGGGGGAGATCAATGATCGTCTCAACTCTCTTTCACAAGAAGCCTCACAAGTCAAACAAGTCCTCACCGTAATCGCCGATATCGCCGATCAAACCAATCTTCTTGCCCTTAATGCGGCCATCGAAGCGGCACGTGCAGGTGAACATGGACGCGGCTTTGCCGTCGTTGCCGATGAAGTGCGTAAGCTTGCAGAACGTACCCAAAAAAGCCTCGTAGAGACCAATGCTACTGTCAATGTTATCGTCCAATCAATCAATGATATTACTGATCAAATGAACCATAATACAAAACGTATTGAAACGTTGGTAGAAGCGTCAGCACAAGTTAATGATCATACAGAAACTGCTGTAAATGCACTTGCAGATACAGTCGATGCTATTGAAAAACTCTCAAATGATACTCAAACCAACGCAGCAACCACTGAATCAATTATCCATAAAATCGGAAGTATCAACGAACTCTCAACCTCAAATGCACGCAGTGTTGAAGAGATCGCTGCAGCGGCTGAACACCTCCACCAAATGACAGAGAATCTTACCTCTCAGATTTCTGTATTCAGAACATAAACCCTCTTCTATCTCCCCAATCTTTTGGGGGAAACTTCTTCCTGTTTCTTAACATCTATCAATGAGATTGCGCTCTGCAAAAATTAAGTTTTTCCCCTAATTCATACGATAGTGAGTTTAGTCGACTAATTTTTTGATCCATACTTTCCATTATCTCAATATTCGACAGTGAGTCAAAATCAATTCGTACCATCTGTTCCGATGCAGTTTCTCCATGTTTTTGGAGATCCGCATAATTCTTCTGCGCTTCACTCATAGCTCTAATAGCATCACGCATCGCTTCAGTTGCTTCAGTGATCAGAGATTCTGATGTTTCCGAGGTTTTTGAAAGCGCTGCTATACCCGCTGAGCTGCTAACCGTACTGTCGGCTATATCTCCGACCGATTGAATGATAACTTCGGTTGTAGCCCGTATCTCCGTTAAACTTGACTGTGTTTTTTCGGCAAGCTTCCGAACTTCATCGGCAACGACGGCAAAGCCGCGTCCATATTCTCCCGCACGTGCTGCTTCGATGGCGGCATTAAGGGCGAGAAGGTTCGTTTGATCGGCAATATCCCCGATAATCGAGAGAATAGAACGAATTTGAGCCACATCCTGTTCGAGTGAACGAAGTTTTTGAGATATAGCTTCACCATTGGCCGCACTCTCTTTTGCATTTCCCGCTACGGTATGAATACTTTTTTTCGTCATTTCAAGTTCATCGTCCGCTTTGTTCAAAGAATCAACAACACTATGCGTAAGACCGGACATTGTATGCAGCTGTGCACTTATAGAACTTATGACTTCAAGATTTTGTTGTACTAGTTTTCTGGTATTGGTCACTTTATACATTACATTATTAGCATCGGCTACTGTTTCAGCCGTAAGTGCTACATTTTCTTTAGAAACGTTTACCGCTTGAAATATAACAGTACGCATCGTTAAAAGAAAATTTTTCAATGAATTTGATAAGCGTGCAATTTCATCCTTCCCTTTTTCATCAAATAACGTTGTAAGATCTAAACTTTCAGAGAGGTTTTCAACCTGTACTGTTAAATCTGTTAAACGGCGTGTAATAAGAGCAGAAACCCACCATGCAATCACCCCTGCGATCAATAATGCAAGTAGGAAGATCAATAAACTCTGCATCAACATTCCATTTAGAGCTATATTGATACTATCAACTTTCATATCGGCACCTATCATATACAATTTGCCGCTATCAGATTTATTTATTTGTAAATAGGATCTAAAATTTCCGTATTTATCAGAAGTATTCTCATAAAATTTGTGCCCCTCCTGAAACCCGTTTTGTATCCCTTCACTGGCGTCGTATTCAGTATAGAAGGGATCATAGTCATTCGTTTTCAGTTCATCCTCAGTAGCACTGCTCACGACTGTATAGATTTTATCACCCTCTTTCACCATCAGATAGATATATTCTAACCCGTTTTCTTGGGCATACTTACTTAGTTTCGTCACTAATTTTAGGTGTTCATCGGGACTGATCGGATGTGATTGATCATAGTGGTCAACCAAACTATTACCTAAATAAAGGCCACCGGCTTGAGAGGCAATTTTGAGCTTATCATCTATGTTCCCCGTATAAAGATTTTTTTGTATATTGTAAATAAAGAGCATAAATAATAGACTTGCCACTGTTGCAATAAACAATGTAGCAGCAATAATTTTTATTCGTAGACTACTTTGTATCATTTTTAAACCTTAAATATTTTATAAAATACATAATAATATGCAATTGTTTAAAATATTATTAAGTTAATTCAGCGGTTGAAGGGCCTTAACAACTCCATTGCGACCATTTTCTTTTGCTTGATAAAGTGCGGTATCCACTCTTTTAACACATTCATGAACCTCTTCGGATGGGATTAACTCCCCCACTCCGATGCTGATAGTGACACTACTGCTTGTTGTAAATGGATATTCAGCAACACTTTTACGAAGGTTCCACGCTACTTTTTCTGCTTCTTTCAACGAGGTATGGGATAAAATAACCATGAACTCTTCCCCTCCCCATCGTCCGATAAGATCAGTTTCTCGCAACGTTTTTTTGAAAACTTCTGCTATCTCTTGCAAAACGCGATCACCGGCTTGATGCCCTTTGGTATCATTGATATGTTTAAACATATCAATATCTATCATCATAACACTGCAATGATACGTTTCATACCGACTCATCTTACGATGTTCTTCTATCAATTTTTCATCCGTTTTTTGTCGGTTATACAACCCAGTTAATTTATCGGTAATAGAGAGTTCTAAAAGCCTTTTGTTATAACGTTTTAGAAGTAAATGTCGCCATGAAAAAGCGGCAATTATTAAAAATAAAATCGCCATTGCCTGTAACACTTTTGATCGATCAATCCATTCCACTTGCTCAATAGTAGAGGTCCAGCGGTTATAAATTTTCTGCATTGTTGGTTCATCAAGCTGGGTAACTAATTTTTGAAAAATATCATAGAGAGTCGGTTCATCATTACGTATTGCCACGCTCAATTCATCTGTTTCTTCTAATCGTAATGAAACTTTTAAACTTCCACTATATGCTCTTTGGATATAGGATGTTGTCACTTCAAGATTATCGATATAACCGTAAAGTTGGCCATTTTCAACTTTTTTCAATCCCTCATTTATCGACTCAACTTCAACAATATTAAGTTCAGGATAGAGTTTTTTTAGTCGAGTGATAATTTCATACCCTTTGACGATTCCTACTTTCTCCCCTTTTAGTAATTCAATACTATTAATAAAAGGTTTTTCCATTGTTGTAACCATAACATAGGGGAGAGTCAAATAGGTTGTTGTAAATTTCAGATACCGCTCACGTTCCGGTATTTTTGCCGCAAGAGTTAAAATATCGCATTGACGATTTTCAACCTTCTGCAATGATTCACTCCATGTAGATGTTTGAACCAATTTAATAGGTATACCGATTTTAGATTCGAAATTACTCATTACATCCGCAGCGATACCAATATGCTTTCCTTCCCGTATTGCTTCAAGAGGATACCATTCAGGATCAACACACATTTTGATTGTTTTCTTTCTCGCGAGATAAGCCTTCTCAATAGCGGTGAGTTGAAATCCATTTTTTGAACTTGCTACGATGTCTTGAAATAAAAATTGTCCCAATTTTTGATCTTCACGAATAATACCAACACGAACGAGCTGTTTAAAAAGGCGTTGTGTGAGTTCACTATTTGTTTCACCGATACCGTACAAATCACTCATCATCAGCTTTTGAATTACTTTGGCTTCATAGGCTAATGCTTCATACGATTTGGCCACACGATACTTTTTTTTCAAAATATCGATAATTTCACCCGGATGATCGATAGCATATCTCCATCCTCGATTCGTCGCTTCGATAAATTTTCGAGTACGTTCTGAGTGATCAATCGTCTCTTCATACGAGGTAAAGAGATTGCCGGCATTCATCAAAAATCCATATTCAACAGGATCAATAATATCGTAAGGGATTTTGAGACGATCTAGCTCATAAAGCTGGTTGGAGCGGTAAACACTCATCGCATCTACACGACGCTGAACAAACGGATCGATACTAAAGGTGTGATCGACTAAGTGGCTATTTTCAGGGGTAATACCGAAATGGGAGAGTAAAAGGGAGAGGGAGCTGTGTTTAAACTCATTGTCCGTCCCCATGAGGCTCTTGCCTATCAAATCGGCAGGGTTTTCGAGCCCTTTTTGAGAAACCAGTATCAAAGGGGAGTGTTGTAAATAGGTTGCCATCAAAACGATAGGGCGAATACGACCATTTTCAACGACAATACTGCTGTTATAGATACCGTAATTGGATTTATGACTCAAAACATCGGAAACAACATTGACACCGCTGCGATACTCACGTAACTCAACATCCAAACCGACTTCGCGATAAAATCCTTTTTCTTTTGCGGCAATGTACCCAGCATATTCAAACTGATATTTCCAATCAAGTTGAAGGGATACTTTTTCTAACCCTGCAGCAGATAAAAGTGAAACCAGTGCAATACAAAAAACAAAAAATCGTATCACCATCAGTCAACCAACTTTCTACTCAAATAAAGAGCTTATCATTTATTTTACACCTTCAAATATAAAATTTTTCCTTACTTAGGAGAGAAAAAGTTTTAACGCCGCCCATCATTATTCCATTTTTTAGGTTCATGGCGTGCTCCATCACGTTTTTGTGTCGGTTTTCCACTTCGTGGAGCACCACCGTTACCGCCTCGGTTGCCACCGCCACCACCTGCACCTCCGCGACCGCGCTGAATCGGTTCAGCTTGAATTGAAGGGTCAGGTTCATACCCCTCAACAATCCGAGAAGGGAGTTTTTTATTGATCAGTTTTTCGATACCGCGCAAATAATCAGCCTCATCGACACACACGAGAGAAAGAGCTTCACCCTCACACCCTGCACGTCCGGTACGCCCAATACGGTGAACGTAATCTTCGGCAATATTCGGGAGTTCAAAATTGACCACGTGTGGCAATGCATCGATATCGATACCACGCGCTGCGATATCGGTTGCAACCAAAACTCTAACCGCACTGAGTTTAAAATCATTCAGTGCTTTTGTCCGTGCTGCTTGGCTTTTGTTACCATGAATTGCTGCTGCTGTGATACCGATCTTTTGAAGATATTCGGTAAGTTTGTTCGCTCCGTGTTTAGTGCGCGTAAAGACGAGAACTTGCTCCCATTTATTTTTACCGATGAGTTCTCCCAAAAGGGCACTTTTGCGTTTGCAATCTACCAAAATGACACTTTGGCTCACCAGTTCACTGGAGGTATTTCGGCGAGCCACTTCGACCTCAGCCGGATTACGGAGCAACGTGCTTGCCAATGTTTTGATATCATCCGAATAGGTTGCGGAGAAAAGGAGATTTTGTCTCGCTTTAGGCAAGATCGTAATGACACGGCGGATATCACGGATAAATCCCATATCAAGCATTCTGTCCGCTTCATCGAGAATGAAAAATTCAACGGCGCTCAAATCAACCGTCCCCTGCCCTACATGGTCGAGCAAACGTCCCGGAGTGGCAATAAGAATATCGATTCCGTTACGTAACATCGTTATTTGGGGATTGATCCCTACTCCGCCGAAAATAACAGCACTTTTAAGGGGAAGATATTTGCCATAAATTTTTACACTCTCGGCTACCTGTGCCGCAAGTTCACGCGTCGGGGTAAGGATAAGGGCACGAATTTTTCGATGTGGTTTTGAGGTTTTTTTATCACTCAAAATTTGGAGCATCGGTAAGGTAAAGCCGGCTGTTTTGCCGGTACCGGTCTGAGCACCTGCGAGCATATCACGCCCTTCTAAAATAAAAGGGATGGCTTGTGCTTGAACCGGAGTAGGAGTTGTGTAGCCTTGATCAGAAATTGCTTTGAGCAACGACGCGTTTAGATTTAAATCGGTAAATGTCATAAAGAGATTCCTTTGGTGGTTCGGCCCAACCAAAGTCGTAACTGAGGACGGTTTTAGGCAAGGGTGAAAATTAGGGTGAAAAGTGCAGTAGTTAAACGCAAGTTCGTAACAGCGCCAACCGTAGGCGCGAATCATAATAGCATTCTACCATACTAAGCCCCAGAATATCGAACTGCCAAATAAACCATACAAAAGATTTCTCCAGTGCGCCACAATGTCATCTAACATCGAACCAAAAAAGGTTTATCATGAATACTAAAAAATATGACTTTCGTTTTAGCTGGATCATTGGTTCTGCCCTCATCATTTGGATGGGATTAATTCTGATTTGGAATACTCCCGTATGAAAACAAAAAAAGCAATTTTGTTCCCTCACTATTCTTCAACCACCACTCTTTATCATAAGATGCAAAACGGATGAGAGAGTATGCAGTTATCGGCGGAGGTATCGGTGGGTGTTCATGTGCAGCATTGCTCAATGCTTCCGGAAAAGATGTCGTAGTGTTTGAAAAAGAGCCTTATTTAGGTGGGTGTGCTTCGACATTTGAGCGAAATCACTTCGCTTACAATGCAGGGGCTACCACTTTTTGCGGATACAGTGAGGGGAGAGTTGTTAAAAAACTTTTCAATCAGGTCGGTGTCGTACCGCACGTGATTGAATCAGATCCCGCTATCGTTGTGATCCAAGGGGAAAAAGTTATCCCCAGATACAAAGATATAGAGCGTTTCATCAATGTACTCAACGTCCATTATCCCCATCCAAAGCATTATGAATTTTGGCATTTAATCAAAAACATCACCACAGAGTTTTATGAAACCGATGGATATTATTATTCGAATGCATCATGGGCTCAAAAACTTTACTCATTACGAACTTTTTATCCCCTCTTACAAAAATTTTGGAACTATCTCTTTCGAGACGCCAAAAGTTTTATTCTCCATTTTTACGCTAACATTGATCCAGATTTTTTAGATTTTTTAGACGCACAGATTCTGATCGTTACCCAAGCTAAAAGCGATTCAATTAATTTTCTCAATGCCGCATTGGCTCTTGGATACACCTTTGAATCGAACTATTATGCACTCGGAGGGATGGGGAAAGTGTGCGAAAGCCTCACCGAAAACATTGCTGATGTTCGTTTATCTCATCCCATCACGAAGATTGAAAAACTCAAAAAAGGGTTCAGACTCTCAACCTCGCATTATGAAATGGACGTCAAAAATTTGATCATGGGAACCTCTCATTTTGAAAGTTCAGTATGGTTTACATCCGATAAAATTAAAAAATATTACCGTAGATATACCTCGCTCAATAACCATCAAAGCGCCTTTGTCCTTTACATGAACATTCCCAATACACAGGAGTTTTATCATCACTATCAAATAATATCAAAAATTACTTTTCCGTATACGATTTCTCAATCACTATTCGTCTCAATCAGTGATCCAAGAGATACTGAACTCTCCCGAAACAACACCCTCAGTATTACTGCTTCGATCCATACGAATACCTCTTATTGGTTAGGGATCAGTGATACTGAATACAAAGAACGAAAAGAGATTCTAAGTCGGTTGATTGAGGCGTCAATTTGTGATACACTCTCTATCAACAAAGATACTATCCTGCGAAGTTTCGCCGCAACACCGAAAACTTTTGGACGTTATCTAAACCGAACCCAATTGGGAGGGGTACCGATGAACCGTTCGAACTTCCTCCCCTTTCTCCCCTCGAACGACACTCCGATTGATGGATTGTATCAGGTGGGAGATACCAGTTTTGCAGCGCAAGGATGGCCCGGTGTTGTTATGGGATCATTTAATCTTTTGAGGCTTTTGGATGAATGAACTCAAAATTACGTGGCATGATTGGTTAAGCGTTTTTGCGACAGGTGTTTTATTTTCTGCGTTTCTCTCGATGTTGGGGTATTACTTACTGGAGATGGGACTTTATGAGGGGGGGATTTTCGGGATAGTTTTGGGATTTTTTATTGCCCTTTACTCTTTGATTTTCGTCACTTCGATGAACCGCTATCTCCTCCCAAACATTCCTAAAGTGGCATGGAATATTACCGCTGCAGCGTTTTCTTTCGCCTCGGGTTTTTTAGGGACCATCAGTACCTACCTGCTGTTTCTCATTCTCCCGATTTCTACTGTGGAGCTATTTCATACCCATCCTATCCAAAGTGCATCAATTATCGGTATTCTCACCTATTTGATGGGGGCATTGATGTACCGTTTCGTCAAAGCGCGTAATGAAAAAGAGGAGAGCGAATATCTCTTTGTCCAAAGTCGTCTGCGCTCACTCGAAACACAGCTCAATCCCCATTTTTTGTTCAATGCCCTCAATTCTCTCACCGAACTCATCCATCAAAATCCTCAACAAGCGGAAGAAGCAGTCGTTAAACTCTCCCATTTTCTACGTAATACAATGGAAGAGCACCCGCTCATCACCCTCCATGAAGAGCTTCGCAATGTGCACGATTACATCGAACTCGAAAACATCCGCTTTAGCAATCTTCAACTCTTTGTGGAAAGTGATCCCTCAACCCTTTCCATAATGGTCCCGAAATTTTCGATTCAGCTTTTGTGCGAAAATGCAATCAAACATGGATTTTCCACTTCAGATGGGGATTTTGCAATTCATGTACACACTACTTTTGATTCCGATCTTCAGATCCGTGTTTCCAACAATGGAAAAGCGATCACCAATCCTGCCTTTGGAATCGGTCTCTCAAATCTTCAAGAGCGGCTAACCCACTTGTGCGAAGGCAAACTCTCCCTAGAGTCCGCTTCCCCTATTGTTTATCTCATCACCCTAAAGGAGTGTCATGAAAATATTAATCGTTGATGATGAACCCCTCGCCCTTGCGCGTCTCTATCGACTGTTAACATCTTTGGATCATAATGATATCACCCAAGCATCGAGTGCGGAAGAGGCGTTGGAATTATCAGCTCAAAAGAAATTTGATCTTGCCTTTTTAGACATTTCGATGTCTGGGATGAATGGGATCGAACTCGGATACGCGCTTCGTTATCACCATGAAGAGATGAGAATTATTTATCAGAGCGCTTATGATAATCATGCTTTAGCCGCTTTTGATGTAGGTGCAGTCGATTATCTCCTCAAACCCTACACGGTGGAACAACTCGAACGCTCCCTAGAGCGTATCAGCGTAAAAACTCCTCCAAAGGAGCTTCGACTTATCACTAAAGCGGGTGAAACACACTATTTGCTCTCCCCTGAGGATATTTATTACGTCCAAGCCGATCTTTCCGAAGTGATCTTTCGATCACGTGAGGGGTTCTCGTACTACCCTAAAAAAATCTCTGACGTTGAAAAAATGTTGGAACCTTACTCATTTTTACGGGTGCATCGCTCGTATCTCGTTAATCTGAACAAAATACGTGAAATGAATACCATCGAGCAAAGCCGTATCAGCTTCTTGTTTGAGGGGATAAAAGAGAGTGTAGAGAGTTCGAAAGATGGCGCCAAACATTTTAGGCACCTCTTTAAATAACTAGTGTTCTAGGAGATTACCCGATTGCGTCCATTGGATTTTGCTTCGTACAATAACTCATCCGCACGGCTCAACAAATGCTCACCGTCTTCATCAGATTCAAGAGTGGCAACACCAAAAGAGCAGGTGATATGTCCAGCTTCTTCAAAATCTTCCTCATCAATCGTTTTTCTAAGCATCTGTGCGACTCTGGTTGCTTCCTCAATCTCTGTATCGGGTAAAAGGAGGATAAATTCTTCTCCTCCCCAACGGGCTACGATATCACTTTTACGTATTCTTTGGCTTACTAGTTTTGAAACTTGTTTTAAAACTTTATCTCCGATCAAATGACCATATCGGTCATTCACCCCTTTAAAATGATCGATGTCAAAAAAGAGAATAGTGAGAGGCTTTTCAGCTCTTCTCGCCATACTAATCAAATGGCGATAAACCATCGTAAAATGGAGACGGTTAGGGATCTGTGTTAATGGATCGTTCATGGTTTGGATCTGCATCATCGAGATATCATTAAACAGTACGACGTAACGGGTTTCTTCATTAACTTTTAACACCGATAAACGAGCTTCGAACGTTGTGGTAACATTATTGATGGTAATTTTTGCTTTGTGTATTTTTAGTGGATGCTCAATCATGTACTCGGTCCAGAGTTTATCATTACGCGTTGGCATCAGATACTCATCAGTATCCCCTGATTCAAAATATTCACAAACACACAAGTGTTCCTTTTTAAAAGCTTCGAGATTGTCATATTGTAAATAGCCTAAAAAGGAGTTATTTGCCGCAATCAGCTCCACTCCATTTGTCACGATTACCGGTGAGGGTACAGAATCGAGAATCATTTGAGCGTACCGTTTTTGGAAACTCATTTTTTCGGTAATATACGTATAAATTCGATCAATACCAATACTCATGATGACGATCAACACGAGAACAATGAGCGCTGATGCAACGAGTAGATGACGAATATGGGCATTAAAATCATTCGTAGAGCGAATAAACATAATCGCCCCGATCGGCTTATTTTGATAATCGTTCGTGTTTAATATGTTCACTTCATACATTTGGTTCCGATAAGATAAAACACCATTTTCCAGTTTTGGATGCTCAAGCGCATATTGTTTTATAAAAGGTCGGAATTCAGAGGGGATATCCATCCCTATGTGGTTATCAACACTAATAGGCTGAGCGACGCGTCCGAATGTCCCTAAAGCATTTTTATTAACAAAGAAAAAAGAGTTATATCCTGCAAAACGATAGATTTTATCGGTGAAATAAGGAGCTGCGATTCCAAATTCGACACTCCCTACATAAACCCCTTGGTCAAACGCTGGAATAAGGATACGAAAAGCCAACCCCTGACGCCCCTCTTCAAACCCTGCAACTTGCTGAGCAGTTTTATGTACATAAGCTACCATTGAACGCTGTGATGCGATTTTATCGCCGTACACATCAGGCTGATGCATTCTGAGTAAAGAGCTTCCGTCCCCATTATGAAACTGCAAAACTACTAACCAAGGGTTCTCCTTCTGCATTACTTCCCATCGCGGAGTGACTAGTCTATGAAGTGTATCGTGATCTTTGGCCCTAAACGCTTCCATCACCCCCGGTGAGCGAAGATTAGCCTGAGCCCGTGAGGAATAAAAACGGATCGAATCTTGGAGCGTTTCATTATAAGTTCGATAAACATGATCGTACGCTTCGCTCATACGTCTTTGGTTTTCTTGCTTTTCGTAATAAAGATTGTACGTTGTAATGATCACTGAAACCGAAACGATCACAAGACTCAAGAAAAGGATAATTTTAAGTTTGATATTTTTCATGATTGAGCACTTAATGTTGAATAGTTATTTTTACGATACGCTTCAAATGCCTCTAAAGAAAGCGGACGGCTAAACCAGTAGCCTTGATACGTACGACATCCGAACGACAGAAGGCTCTCAAACTGCTCTTTTGTCTCTACCCCCTCAGCAATAACCGAGAGTCCCATACTGTTTGCCAACGCGATGGTTGATTTACAAATGATAGCATCATTCGTATCGGTTAAGATATCTCGGACAAAACTCTGATCGATTTTCAACTGAGTCAGTGGAAGTTTTTTCAAGTATGAGAGAGAAGAATACCCTGTCCCAAAATCATCGAGCGAGAAGCGAACTCCCTCGGCTCTTAGACGCTCCATTTTTTCAATCGTCTTTTCGATATTTTGTACCAACAAACTTTCAGTCAATTCGAGTTTCAACAGCATAGGATTAGCTCCGCTCACTTTCAAAACGGAAAGAACCTGCTCTACAAAATCACTTTCATTAAACTGCCGCGCACTTACATTGACAGCAAGACCTAAATTACTAAACTCTTCTTGATCTGCCCAGAGTACTAGCTGATCACACGCCGTCTTTAAAATCCACTGACCCAAAGGTAAAATCAACCCCGTCTCTTCAGCAATAGGGATAAATTCAGCCGGTGAAACAATCCCTCGTTCAGGATGGTTCCAACGAACCAATACTTCGGCACCGTAGACATTTGACTTCTCATCGACTTGGGGCTGATAGTAGAGGAGAAATTGTTCTTGTTCGATTCCTCGACGAATCTCTTCTTCCATCAATGCTCGCTCTTTCAGAGAACTTTCCATTTCCGGATCGAAAAAGCTCAGTGTATTTTTACCCGCATCTTTTGATTTATACATTGCCAAATCGGCCTGTTTCATCAACTCATCATTCGTTGTTTTATCCCCTTTGAACAGAGTAATCCCCATACTGGCACTTAATTGATAGGTGAGGGTTTCCAATTCATAGGGAAGACTCAATACATCCAAGATTTTTTTACCAATAGCTTTGCACGCCGACGCGGCATGATTTTCATCTTTGCCTACCCCCAAAAGAAGAATGATAAATTCATCTCCACCGAACCTCGCAACCGTATCTCCTTCGCGCACACACCCTCTAAAACGTAAAGAGGCTTGACGCAGAAGTTCATCTCCCATCGCATGTCCTAATGTATCATTAAGAGTTTTGAAGTTGTCCAAGTCAACAAACAATAATGCAGAAAACTCTCCGTTACGATCACTCAATATCCGAACTTGATTTAGTCGATCAATCAAAAGCGTACGGTTCGGTAATTCCGTCAATGGATCATAAAAAGCGAGTCGATTGATGGCGTCTTCGGCGATTTTTCGCTCACTTATATCCTGCACCGTTCCCATCGAACGGACAGGATTGCCCTCTAGATCAAACTCACTCATCCCGATTTCATGGACCCATTTGATCCTGCCATCCTCCATTAAAAGACGATGAGTAAGCTCGTAAGCTTCTTTTGTTTGGAGAGAATTACGGTATGCATGATTCACCATCTCCCGATCTTCAGGGTGAATTTGATTTAAAAATCCCTCATACGTTGCTTCAAAGCGTGTTTGATCAATCTCAAAAATATGAAATACTTCATCCGACCATACGAGAGTATTATGCCTCAAATCCAATGACCAACTTCCCATTCGGGCAAAATGCTGTGCCTCATTCAACATTTTTGCGTTAACACGTAAAGTAGTTTGCATCTCTTTTTGCGCAGTGATATCTTCATACGTTCCTAAAATCCCGATGATATCACCCGCACTATTTTTGAGCGGCACTTTCGAGGTACTCAGCCAAATCGTGTCACCATCCGGTGTCGTTTGCTCTTCTTCGTAGAAAAGTTTCGCCCCATCGGATTTCATAACGGCAAAATCATCGGCACGATACAAATCGGCTTGCGGTGACCATGTCATTTGATAATCATTTTTACCAATGAGTTCTTGCGGCGATTCTAATCCTGCATCCCGCGCAAATAGTGTATTGCATCCTAAGTAGCGTAATGTTTTACTCTTCCAAAAAACACGGATTGGAATCGTATCGATAATCGTATTGAGGAGATTACGTGATTCAACAATTACATCTTCAGCTTTTTGCCACTCGGTAATATCAGTATCATTCCCCCGATACCCCAGTAATCTACCATCAGGGGCAACAATCGGGATACCGTTAGTCATAAGCCATACCGTCATACCGTCTTTAGTAAGCGCTTTGTTTTTAAAATTACTAAAAGGTTCTTGCTGCTCAAAAACTTCAAAAGCTGCTTTTTTAAACGCTTCACGAGAGTTTTGAGGATGAAGATCATAAAAATAGGTTCCCACTAACTCTTCGCTGGTGTATCCTAGAACCTCATACGCAACATCACTCACGTAGGTGTAAACCCCCTGCTCATTCACTTCCCAAATGATACTACGACTGTGGCGTGCCATTTGTTCCAACCGACGCTGGCTCTCTTGCAACTGGCGCTGCTGATTTTTGATCCCATCATCACTGCGACGAATCAGTAAATAGACAAACCCGCTCATCAAAAAGATCACGACAAAACCAATCATCCCCCCTATCAGCACCGTATCCAAAAATTTATTCGTTTCATGGGTTATGTTTCTGAGGATCAAAAAGTCCCCGATCTCCTTTCCTGAAACATCTTTAAGTCCGACGACTGAGAGGCGGTACCTATTTCCATGTCTCTCTATCACTTCGCCAATATCATGATGAGCATGCTGTTTTAATCGTTCAGCTATTTTTGGGGTCAAAAGTTGAAAGAGTTTTGGATTGGAGGCATAAACCAACGTCTCTTTTTCAAAACGATCCCAATCAGCTTCACGAGAGAGTGAACGCATCCCCTCTTCCCAATCTTGCCGATTTAAAAATTCTTTACGCAATACCATTCCTAAATGGCTATTAGATTGAAAATGGAGAAGCTTCAGGACATCTTCAATCTCTTTACCCAGTTCAATGTATCCGATCAGCTCATTGTCCACAATCACCGGTTGTATCACACGTAAAGTCAAAGTACCCATAGGTCCAAGCTCAAGTCCAGATGAGCTTTGACGTTTCCACTCCGCTTCTAGAGCAGTAAAGCGATTGATAATATCCCCTCGTTTCTTAGGATTATGGACTCTCACCAAACAGACACGATTTTTATCCAAAAAGTAAAAATGAGTAAGCGCATTTTCTTCTTTCATTTTTTCAAAAACATCTTGCCATTGCATCATCAATGTGTCGCTGTCTTTGTTGCTCAACGCCTTCAATGTAACGCTATCTTTTACTATAGGTTTTAGGGTTAATTGGAGGGAAGCAGTTTGCTCATTGAGTAGCACCTCCATGTCATGATTTAACTCTGTAATATCTTTGCTAAATGAGTCTTCTAAATAGTAAAGATGCTGCTGATAAAAAAGGACTCCCATCCCTACAGTACAGGCAATAATAAGAATCAAAAGGGGAAACATCAGAGTGCGCATCAACGGTTTAGGCTGAATGATTTGACGATCAAACAATTGCCATAGATATGATTTATGATCTTTCAATGCTATTACTTTGTCTAAAAATGTTATTGTTATTATCCGTTAGTAGATTATCCCTTTTTATCACTTAGGCTATTCTTATAAATAAATCATTTTTTTTATCCTAAATGTTACCCACTAGTTACTCTATAACCTTTATCCTACGCTCTGAGTAAGATTTTTTTCTTGCTACACCCGATAAGGAGTCTCCCATGACAGTCTCATCGAATTACAATTCGTATGCGTCATATACTTCTTCAGCCTCTTCTACTGCGCAAAGCTCAAAACCGAGTTTTGAAGATATCGCGGCGGAACTACTAACAACTTTGGATACAGACAGTGATGGCTCAGTGAGTTCGAGCGAGTTTTCTTCTGCATCTTCAAACAGTAGCTCTGCAAGCGATGTTTTTTCAATCCTCGATACCGACAGCAGCGGCAGTATGAGTACTGAAGAACTGGTAGCGGCACTTAAAAACATGAAACCGCCGGAATCATCGCAAGGCCAAGATGGTGGAATGCCACCGCCACCACCGGGCGGAATGCCTCCGCCGAGTGAATCTTCTTCGGCTTCATCCGAAAGTGACAGTACCACCAGTGAAATTTTTGCTGCACTCGATACCAATGAAGACGGTACAGTGAGCATGGAGGAATTAGCAGTACTATTCAAAAAAGATTCAACCAATAACTCGACAAGTACGAGTGAATCGACCCAAACAACTGCTTCAACCACTGAGACAGCAAGCGAAGACGCATTTAAAAATATGCGTAACGATATGCTTCAAAAAATTCTCTCTTATTATGGCAATAATGCCTCTTCGACTAATACGGCCTCCCTTTTAAGCCTCAGTGCTTAAATCTATACATGCCCCTCTTGGGCATGTGTTACTTACTTGTTACTTTTGCCCCGTTATAATCGCTTTATGATAAATGTTTTAATGATTGAAGATGATATCGAACTCGCACAACTGTTAAAGGGACGTTTAGTCAAAGATAATATCGATGTAACTATCACGACAACACCACTGGAAGGGTTAAGCCTCTTTCAAAAACAACATTTTGATCTTTTAGTCCTCGATCTCTCACTGCCACAGATGGATGGGATGGAGATTTGCCGCCTGATTCGCCAAGAGAGCTCGATCCCGATCATCATCTCTTCTGCTCGCTCTGACATACGGGATAAAATGATGGGATTTGCACGCGGAGCAGATGATTATCTCCCAAAACCCTACGATCCGCAAGAGCTTATTGTCCGAATCGATGCGATTTTGCGACGCCTCCATCCGACCATGCCCAAAGCACTCACCCCCTTTGAGGTCGATGATGAACGTCATGAGATTACACGACACGGTGCATACCTGCGTCTTAGCCAAGCTGAATACGATATCGTCGCTTACATGATCCAAAAAGACCGCACCGTTATCTCACGCGAAGAGCTACTATTGAGTATTGGATCGATCAAATATGAGAGCAGTCTCAAAAGTATTGATGTTATCATGGGACGAATCCGTCAAAAAATCGGCGACGACACTAAAAATCCCCGTTATATCGTATCGGTTCGGGGTGTAGGATATAAATTTGTTAATCAATAATCACTCCATTATTCGCCTCATTATCTTCTTTTTTCTACTGATATTTGCCTTGATAAACGGGCTTTTTTGGATTGCTCAACAACATTTCTCCAAAGAACAAATAGCGGATCGAATGCAACGATTTGCGCTAGCAGATAGGCTCATCCACCATCAAAAGGGCAATTTTGACTCAGAATTAAAACAGTTAATGATAATACCCTCATCATACTCTTCAGAAATATTGCGTACTAAAGGGGAATCTTTAGTATCCTTCCCTTTTGGCAAAATGATGCGCTATGATAACAAGATCTATTTCATAAAATTTCCTCCCCCTGATTTTAAATTTGGTAGACCGCCACCGATGATGGGGGATTCAAAATTTCTGCCGCCACCACTACCATTTCCTTTTACCACGATTGTTCTGCAAGATTTGAAAGAATACTCGTCATGGAAAATTTGGGGGATATTTGTCGCGATTGATATACTTGTTTTGCTCTTTTTTCTCTATCTATTGCGTAAACTTACCCCCCTGCATCGTCTCAAAGATGCCATTATAAATTTCAAAGAGGGCGATACCCGTCTTAAAATGTCTAGTGATGGAAAAGACGAGATTTCTCAGATCACCCGCGAATTTAATCTGGTCTTAGAAAAAATAGCGGCCATGAAAGAAGCGCGTTCCCTGTTTTTACGTAATATTCTACATGAGTTAAAAACCCCGATTATGAAAGGCTCCCTTACCACCGACTGTATTGGTGAATCAGCAGAGCAAGAGCGGTTAAAACGGATTTTTAATCGGATGAGTTATCTCTTGGATGAGTTTTCAAAAATGGAGCAATTTAGCAGTGGGGAGTGGCATCTTAATAGACGAGAGTACCGTTTCGTCGATATCCTCGATCATACGTGTGATATTTTGCTGTGTGACAAAAAAAATATTACCATCAAAGGGGAAAACTCCGATTTGATGATCAACGCCGATTTCCAGCTTTTCTCCATTGCCCTCAAAAATCTTCTCGACAACGCACTCAAATACTCCAACTCGAAACCGACTCTGATTATATTGTCACACAGTATTGAAGTATGCAGTATCGGAGATCCGATCCCTGATGAAAACCGAGTTTTTTCCAAGCCGTTTAACCGTACCTATGAGGGATCAGAAAGTGGATTAGGATTGGGACTTTACATCACCTATTCTATCCTCAACAAACACGGCTATACGCTGGAATATCAGCATGCATCGGGGCTGAACTGTTTTAGGATCGTTCTAAATCAATCCAATTAATGCTACAAGCAGTACAGGAGGGGTAATCACCAGCCCTACTTTCATATACTCGCCCCATCCGATTTTGACCCCTTTTTGCGCCAAAACATGGAGCCAAAGAAGGGTTGCAAGTGATCCGATCGGGGTCATTTTTGGTCCGAGGTTGCATCCGATGATGTTGGCATACGCCAATGCACTGTTCCCTGCTTCGGCAATCGCGATGTCCATGATCATAACGGTCGGCATGTTGTTCATCACCGAGCTGAGGATGGCGGAGAGGAATCCCGTGCCGATCACGGCATAGACGTTACCCATGCTCTGAAGCTCCATAATCACCCCTGCGAGATACGTCGTCAACCCGCCGTTTTTCAGACCGTAGACGACGACGTAAAGACCGATGCTGAACCACACGACCTGCCACGGTGCCGCTTTGATTGTCATGATTGGCTTGGTCGCCTTGAAATACGTCGCGATGGCTAGGAAGACCAAAGCGCCGCCGAGGGCGAAGACCGAGATAGGGAGATGATACGCATCCCCGATAAAATACCCCACCATCAGTAATCCCAAGAACCACCAGCTGAGGCGGAACATCGTTATGTTTTTAATCGCGCTCTCAGGTGTGGCAAGATTGTCGATATTGATTTGTGTAGGGATGTCTTTACGGAAAAAGAGCCACAATACGACGATAGAAGCGATGATACTGAGGAGATTCGGGAGGAACATCGTCCGTGCGTATTCCCAGAATCCGAGTCCAAAATACCCCGCCGTCACGATGTTAGTGAGGTTAGAGATGACGAGAGGATTGGAAGCACTGTCGCCGATAAATCCTCCCGCCATCAAAAATGCGAACATCGCAACGGGATTGAGCTTGAGATATTTCATCTTGGCCAAAATGATCGGGGTGAGGATCAGCGCTGCCCCGTCGTTGGCGAAAAATGCCGCTACTAATGCTCCTAGAATCATCATATAGATAAACATAAGATTTCCGTTACCTTTCGACAAACGAACCATCTTGAGTGCCGCCCATTCGAAGAAGCCGATCTCATCGAGTACCATAGAGAGGATGATAATACCGATAAAGGCAAGTGTCGCATCCCAGACGATGGAGGTGACCGTCCACACATCGGCTAAACTCACGACTCCGAGGATCACAGCCACAATGGCACCCACTACCGCCGTGGTACCGATCTGCAATCCTCGCGGCTGCCAAATAATAAAAACAAGGGTAACTAAAAAGAGCGAAACCGCTAAAATCATAGTGTTCTCCAAAAACAGATGGGGAAATTGTATCACAATATCAATATATCTTGATATATTATTTTTATTTCGTTACACTTTCACAAATCGGAGGTAACGCATGGATATCTTTTTAGAAACCGTATCGGCACTTAACGATGAAACCCGTATCAAACTCCTCGCTTTTTTAGATAAACACGGACCACTGTGTGTCTGTGATCTCCAAGAGAGTTTTGGGATGATTCAATCGCGTCTTTCACGCCATTTGAAAATCCTCAAAGAGGGAGGATTTTTACGGGTGGATCGGTGCGGTACGTGGGCTTATTATTCTTTGCGTTCTCCGTTGGATCGTTTCCGAAGCGAAGCGCTGGCTGAAATCCGTTGTTTGGAAATTGAACTTCCCCCATTACAAAAATTATCAGAAACTGGAGAGTGTAAATTATGAAAAATGTCCTTATCCTCTGTACCGGCAACAGCTGCCGATCCATCATGGGTGAAGCCCTTATCAATGCGAAAATGGGAGATTGTGTATTTGCGCAAAGCTCAGGGGTGAAAGCCAGCGGAAAAGTCAACCCCAACGCCCAAGCACTGTTGGAAGAAAAAGGGTACTGGAGAGACGAATACCACTCCAAAGTGATCGACACGGTGATCGAAACAGCGTTCGATCTCGTTGTCACCGTCTGCGATCACGCGCATGAGACCTGCCCGATGTTTCCAAAGGCCGTTAAAACGATCCATGTAGCGTTTGAAGACCCAAGCGGTAAAGAAGTGGAAGAGTATGCAAAAACGCTTGCTCTCATCGAAGAGACCCTTTTGCCGATTATCCAATCCGAGTTGTGTGACTGATTATGTGGCAAGAGAGCGTCAACGTCCTCGTATATGAATGGCTGAAAATGCCTCAAGGCGAGAAGCTCTCGGATGCCCTCAACTTTTTTATCTACGATACGGTTAAAATCCTCTTTTTACTCATTGTTATTATTTTTATCGTAACTTTGCTGCGTTCTTATTTCTCCACCGAAAAAGTACGAGTGTATCTCAGTAAAAAGCACGAGTATACGGGGAATGTCCTTGCGGCATTGTTCGGGATTATTACCCCCTTTTGTTCTTGTTCGGCAATTCCCCTCTTTTTGGGCTTTTTGCAAGCACGGATACCGCTTGGGGTGACGTTTAGCTTTCTCATCTCCGCTCCGCTCAACAACGAAATCGCCATCGCGATGCTCTTTGGCATATTTGGCTGGAAAGTGACGGCACTTTATATCGGATTTGGTCTTCTCGTCGCTATTGTCGGCGGTATCGTTATCGGAAGACTTGGATTAGAGAAAGAAGTTCTCATTGAGGTCAAACCTATAGAGGGGGAGATTAAAGCGGAAGAACAAAAAATTGCCTTTGATACACGTTTGAGAGAGGCTTGGGAGTATACTTTCGATATTCTCCATAAAATCTGGCTCTATGTTTTAATCGGTGTCGGTGCGGGTGCCTTTATCCACGGCTATGTTCCGACTGAGTTTATCACCTCTATCGCGGGAGCGGACAATCCGTTTGCCGTACCTCTCGCGACACTGCTCGGAGTTCCAATGTACTCCAACGCCGCAGGGGTAATGCCCCTCATCGAAGTTCTCACTTCCAAAGGTATGCTGTTGGGTACGGCATTATCGTTTATGATGGCGATCACCGCCCTCTCCCTCCCCGAAGCGATGATTCTCAAACGGGTTATGAGCCTCAAACTCATCGCCATCTTTTTCGGTACCGTGACGCTGGGGATTATGGGCGTCGGATATTTATTTAATGCCATTTTATAGGAGATAATATGAAAATCGAAATGATGAACCATACAGGCGGAGTCAAAGCCTTTCTCGGTGGTTTTAGCACCGAAGAGCTCAGTGCAAAAATCGAAGCGTGCCAGAGCGGTCAATGTGAGTGTGCATGTGATCCCGCGATCATGCAAAAAATCGAGGGGATTGAACTCTCTACGGTCGAAGGCGGCTCGACGATCACCATTACAGGTGATGTCAATGCTGAAACCTTAGCACCGATGATGCAAGAGTGTCTTATAGGAGAAAAACAATGAAAATCGAAATTTTAGGTACGGGATGTACTAAATGCAAAGCCCTCGAAGAGGCAACGAAACAAGCAGTAGCACAAAGCGGTAAATTCGCTCAAATCGAAAAGGTCGAAGACATTATGAAGATCATGGAATACAATGTCATGAGCACCCCAGGGCTTGTTATCGACGGTAAAGTCGTGAGTACCGGAAAACTCCTCAGTGTCGCCGAAATCATCGATCTGATTAAATCGCAATATCTTTAAATCGGTACTGCTATAATTAGTGGATGAAAATCCGCTCACTTAACCGTAATATCATCGCACTCGGAGCCAATAGTTTCTTCACCGATTTCTCGACCGAGATGATTCTCCCCCTCCTCCCCATCTTTTTGGAACGGTTCCTTCATGCCTCTAAAAGTGAAATCGGTCTGATCGAAGGTACAGCGGAGCTGGGGGTTGCACTGCTGATTGCATTATCAGGATTTTATTCTGACCGCTTGGGTAAGCGTAAAGGATTAACACTGCTCGGGTATGGCCTCTCCAACCTCATCAAACCCCTCGCCTTTTTTGCCCAAAGTGCTACGATGATCGCCGCTATCCGAATCGGAGACCGCCTCTCAAAAGGGATACGGGTCGCTCCGCGCGATGCTCTGATCAGTGCTTCCACCCCTAAAGCAATCAGCGGATTCGTATTTGGATTTCACAAAATGATGGACGGTGCCGGAGCGTTGGCGGGGGCACTCACCGCTTTTGGTGTTTTGTGGTATTTGGGTGAGAGCGAATCCTCTTTTAGAACTGTCTTTGCTATTAGTCTGATTCCCGGACTTATCTCGATGGCGATTCTCATTTTTCTCGTCACCGATACTCCTTTTGAACCTTCAAAGAGCCGATTTGTTCCCAAAGCTCTCCCTGCTCCATTTTATTGGCTCGTATTATTTCAGAGTCTCTTTAGCCTCGTAGCAATGAACTATTCATTTATGCTCCTAAAAGCTGAGAGTAATGGCCTTGCACTGGTGATGATTCCACTTGCCTACGCGCTCTATAATCTTACTCAATCTCTCTTCGCCATCCCGATCGGAAGATTAGCCGACCGTATCGGAAAAGGGGTCCTATTGTCTGCCGTCTATATCGCATTTGGTTTGGGTGCGCTGGCAATGACGCTGGGAACATCATGGGCTATTTGGGTGGGGTTTGGAATCTACGGTTTTTTTGCTGCCGGTTTTAACGCACTGGCCAAAGCCATCATCTCAGATTCCGCACCGATGGAGTTCAAAGCGACTGCCTATGGGATATACTATACGGCTGTCGGGATAGCAACTTTTATTTCATTAGTACTCGGAGGTATCATTTGGGATTCCTACGGAAGTACTCTTCTTTTTATGATTGCTTCCGTAGCTGCCATTACACTTGGTATGGTACTGTATTTCATGAGATATCGATTACTCCACACGGATTAAAAAATAACCGGATTAATGGCCCCCCATCATTTTCTCAATCTCTGAGGGTTTATCGTGAACACCGAAACGATCGATGATCGTCTGAGTCGCTTCATTCTGTCCGATCACTTCTACCTCTTTACCCATTGTACGCAATTTAATGACCGCTTTATCGAGGGCATACACGGCAGATATATCCCAAAAGTGGGCACGTGTAACGTCGATTACGACATTTTTAACCTCTTCTTTGTAATCAAACGCATCGGCAAAACGATCTGCGGAGTTAAAAAAGATTTGTCCGACAAATTTATAGATTCTTGTACTGCTCGTCTCTTCGAACGATTTGTCCCAATACATCAAGTGGCTGATTTTATTGGCAAAAAAGAGTGATGCCAAAAGAACGCCGGTAAATACACCTAGAGCGAGGTTATGGGTCCCTACGACCACAAAAACAGTTGAGAGCATTACGATATTGGTCGATAATGGCAAGGTTTTCAGCCCTTTGATAGAGGCCCAATTAAAGGTTCCGATAGAAACCATAATCATTACCGCTACGAGTGCCGCCATCGGGATGATGGAGATCAGATCAGACATAAAAACAACCATGATGAGGAGCAATACACCCGCAATAAGGGTAGAAAGTCTCCCTCGACCACCGGATTTGATATTAATAACCGACTGACCGATCATCGCACATCCCGCCATTCCCCCCATACATCCGCTGGCGATGTTAGCGATCCCCTGCCCTTTGGCTTCGCGGTTTTTATCGCTGTCGGTATCGGTCATATCGTCGATGATCGTGGCCGTCATAAACGATTCGAGTAGCCCCACTGCCGCTAGTGCCACAGAGTAGGGAAAAATGATCGAGAGGGTTTCAAAGTTTAGCGGAACGTCAGGCCAGAGAAAAAGAGGAAGCGTATCAGGAAGCGCTCCCATGTCACCGACCGTGCGAACATCAATCCCCATAGCTACAGTAACAGCGGTCAATACGACGATTGTAACAAGTGGTGAGGGGATTAGTTTTCCGATTGTAGGGATGTAGGGAAAAAGGTAGATGATCCCTAGCCCCGCCGCCGTTAGCGCATAAACGTACCATGTAACATTAGTCAACTCAGGAAGCTGAGCCATAAAGATCAAAATCGCTAATGCGTTCACGAACCCGATCACAACAGTACGGGAGACGAAACTCATAAGGACACCGAGTTTGATATACCCAGCAAATATCTGCAATACTCCCGTCAACAATGTTGCCGCCATCAGATATTGCAACCCGTGCTCTTTTACGAGGGTTACCATAAGCAATGCCATAGCCCCCGTTGCGGCGGAGATCATCCCCGCGCGGCCACCGACGAATGCGATGACCGTCGCGATACAAAACGAAGCATACAGCCCCACTTTTGGATCAACCCCTGCAATGATCGAAAACGCAATCGCTTCGGGGATGAGGGCAAGAGCAACGACGATTCCGGCGAGGATATCGCCGCGAATATTGCCGAACCACTCTTGCTTAGGGGATAAAATCAGCATAGTAACTCCATTTTAAAATCACTGTACAACATCCATTCCATGTGATATAAAGGCCTAAACAACGAAACAGGGAATTTCGAAAATGTGGCAGAACAAGAGGGATAGTGACAGTTTGAATCTTGAAATTTTACTTAAAAATAGTTGAAGAGTCACTAAAAGTGCTAAACTTACAAAATAATTTTAATTTTGAAAGATTTATCAATGCTTCGCTCGATTCACGACTCCCTAGAGCCGAAACTTGTCACCCTTTTTAAACGTCAAGGATACAGCCGTTCTGATTTCATCGCTGATTCGATTGCAGGATTAGCGGTAGCGATTGTCGCCCTGCCGCTAGCCATGGCGATTGCTATCGCTTCGAATCTCCCCCCTGAGCGTGGACTCTTTACCGCCATCGTAGCCGGTTTTTTAATCTCAGCACACGGTGGCAGCCGCTATCAGATCGGGGGGCCTACAGCGGCCTTTATCGTCACCGTCGCGACCGTCGCTATGAAGCATGGCTACGAGGGACTGGTACTAGCAACCATCATGGCGGGGATCATCTTGATGATCATGGCATTTGTACGCGCCGGAGAGTTGATTAAATTTATCCCCTACCCTGTTATCGTTGGGTTTACTTCAGGGATCGCCTTACTCATCGCATTTTCACAGATTCGTGATTTTTTTGGCCTCTCCATCACCACCGTTCCCCCTGATTTTATCGATAAACTCTACGTTTATCTCGCTCATCTGGGTGAGACCAATGTTATAGCCGTAATCCTCGCCCTTTCGTCTATCGGTATTATCGTACTGGCAAAACAACATATCCCTCGTATCCCCGGTCCCATTATCGTCGTTACCCTCAGTGCGCTCGCCGTTTGGGCACTTAATTTACCCGTTGAGACGATAGAGAGCCGCTTTGGCTCCATACCCTCTATGCTCCCTACACCGGTATGGCCACAGATCACGTTCGATAAACTTCGGCTTTTACTCCCTGATGCGATCACGATTGCCACTCTTGCGGCTATCGAGTCACTCCTCTCAGCCGTTGTCGCCGATGGAATGACCGGTACACGCCACAAATCCAATGCCGAGCTTTTAGGGCAAGGGATTGCCAATGTTGCTTCAGGAGTTTTCGGCGGTCTTCCCGCTACCGGAGCCATCGCCCGTACCGCTACCAACATAAAAGCCGGGGCACGCACTCCGGTGGCGGGGATAATGCACGCAGTATGGCTCTTTATCTTTATGCTCCTTTTAGCCCCGCTTATTATAAAAGTCCCCCTCGCCGCACTCGCCGCGATTTTGATGGTGGTAGCGTGGAATATGTCCGAAATCAAACATATCCGTGAGATTATGCACGCTCCGAGAACCGACCGCATTGTCTTGATCGTTACGTTTTTATTGACGGTACTGGTTGATTTGAACTTTGCGATACAAGCGGGGATTGCCCTCGCTTCGATTTTATTTATCGATCAAATGATGAAAGCGACCCATATCCGTGCGGTAGAGAGCGAAGAAAATGACCCTGATTCCATCCAACACAAAATAATACCCCAAGATGTCGAAGTGTATGAGATACAAGGGCCCCTGTTCTTCGGTGTCGCAGAAAAACTGATCGATACTCTCGCGTTGTTCGAAAAGCCCTCCAAAGTTTTCATTTTGCGGATGCGTTATGTTCCTCTGATCGATGCGGCGGGATTGCATGCTCTGGAAGTACTCCACCAACGGCTTCATGAAAAAAATACCTCTTTAATTCTCTCCGGTGTCAATGCGCAAGTGCGAAAATTTATCGAAAAATCGCACATTGATGAGCATATCGGAAAAGAAAATATCGTCGATCATATCGATAAAGCATTGATACGCGCAGGAATTATTTTAAAAACATAAAATTTTAACTACTTCTTGCGACTGTATTCCACCCATTTATATCCCTCTTCTAAAGCAAAAATTGCCAACAAAGCCATCGCGACAAATCCCATCATCTCAGCAGTAGGGGTGATGACATGGAACCATTCAGGCAACACAAACAAAGCAATACTTTGCAACACCACACCAATCGATATACCAACCCAGAGCCAAGGGTTGATGCTAAAGCTGCGGCGAATGTTTTTCAAGAATGGTTCTGATTCTTTTTGAATTAAAATCGCATTAACCCATTGCGCGGCAACAACCGTCGTAAACGTCATCGTAATCGCTTCAGTGTAAGAGTAGTTATGATCCAACAAATAGACAAATAGTGCCATCGTCACCGAAGCGGTTACTACTGCGAACCATCCCAGACGAAGCATCATCGGACGATCAAAAAACTGTTTATCCATCGATCGGACTTTTCGTTTCATAACGTTCCCCTCTTCATCACACATGGCAAACGTTTTATCGCAAACCCCGTCGGTAACGACGTTGATCCAAAGAATTTGGGTGGGATGCAGTGGTAGGGGAAATGCCATTAAAATCGCCATGCTAATGAGGATGATTTCTCCCAAACTGGTTGATAGGAGATAAAACAATACTTTTCTAAGATTATCGGCAATAACCCTACCTTGGCGTATTGCGTCGATAATGACCCCCAGATTATTATCAACAAGAACCATTTTAGAAGAGGCCTTTGCCGCTTCGCTTCCATTTCCCATAGCGATTCCCAAATCGGCTGCTTTGAGTGCGGGGACATCGTTAACCCCATCTCCGGTAACGGCTACAATATTCCCTTGTTTTTGAAGCAGCTGAACAATACGGTATTTGTTTTCAGGCATAGCGCGTGCAATGAGCGAAGTGTGTTCCAGCTGTGCTTGAAGCTCTTCATCACTGAGGGTATCAATCTCTGAACCTGTAAGGACTTTTTTTCCTTTACGCTCTAATCCTATCTCTTCCGCAATGACACTGGCGGTGATCGGATTATCTCCGGTGATCATGATGATCCGTATTCCTGCTTCTCTTGCCAGTGCAATCGCTTGAGCCGCGTCAGCTTTTGGACGATCGGCAAAGGCGATCAATCCCACAATGCGAACCGGTGCGTTTTCGGGTACCTCCCAATGGTGTTCACTCACACCAAAGGCAAGAACACGAAGCCCTAAGGAGGCCATGGTGTCGTGCCCCTCTTGAAGCTGTTTTCGCTCCTCTTCACTGTTCGTAGCGAGAGAAAGGAGTGTTTCGTAGGCACCTTTGATGTAGAGTTTTTGGGTATCATCGATTTGATTGACCGTTGCCATCATCCGTGTGGTAGCATCAAACGGATGATCGAAAATCCGTTTGTAGGTATGTTGAATCGTGGCAAAATCTTCATTGAGCCATTTTTCCAGAGCAATATCGATACTGTCCCCTTTGCCATCATGTGCGTCGTTACACAATGCGGCACATCGGTACAGTTCCTCCTTGTCAATCGGAAGTGTTTCTTTGACCGACAAAATCCCCTCGGTGATGGTTCCTGTTTTATCGGTCGCGATTAGCGTGGTGCTCCCGAGCGATTCTACGGAGGGGAGATGGCGAACCAGTACTTTGTGTTTGCTGAGGCGAAAGGCTCCGATCGCGAGGATGAGGGTGATAACTATCGGCAGACCTTCAGGAACCGCTGAGACGAGTTGGGCGATTAAAAAAGAGATCATCTCTTCATAACTGCGCCCTTGAAAAATCGAAATGATTCCTAAGAAGGTAAGGATAGCAAGGATCGCGACCAATAACTGCTTTGAGAAATGGCGCATTGATCGGGTAAGCGGAGATTCTGGAGAACGTTGCTGTGCTGCTTCGGCAATCTTAGCGATTTCAGTGAACGAGCCGGTCGCATAGACGAGGGCAACCGTTTTACCACGTAAAATCGACGAACCGGAAAAAAGGGTGTTCTCCCGTTCATACAAAGGAGCATCCGATAAGACAAGAGCATCAGCACTCTTTTCACACGGGAGAGATTCTCCGGTGAGAAGTGCTTCATCTACTTCAAGGGCATACGATTCGATCAAGCGTACATCTGCGGGTACCAAATCGCCCTCACCCAAGAAGATTACATCACCGGGGACAAGCGTATGTGCAGGGAGCGTGGTTTCGATACCGTTACGCAATACCCGTACATGATTCTCGGTCAAACGTTGCAAAGACCGAATAGAGGTTTCCGCTTTCAACTCCTGATAAAATCCCAATAAAGAATTAATGATCAAAATCGCGATGATAATAATCCCGTCTTTGGTGTGCCCCATACCGAAACTAATGGCTCCGGCAACAATCAAAATAAGGACGATGGGACTAGCGAATTGCCCCAAGAGCATGGCGATCTTCGATCGCTCTTCAGACATCAACGAGTTGGGTCCGAAATGGGCGTAGCGTTTGTCCGCTTCATACGCCGCTAACCCCTCTTTGGATGTTTCTAGTATTTCAAAAAGGCGTTCTGGCGATTCAGTCCAAGGCGTTCGAATATCCTGCATGGTGTAACCTTCCCATCAAATGAACTCTCTATCCTATACCAATTTTATAAACAGATAGTCGGATTTCATCCTGTATCAAGTAAAATGCAACTTATTATCATTGAAACAGAATATTTTTTTGCTAACGATTATTGTCGTCACCCTTTTATGGTTGAAAATGAGATTATGAACCAGCAAGTCTCTCAAATTATGGGAAATTGAGACGCTACGTCTATTATTCCTCTCTTTCAAATAGAGGTTTAACGATTAGTTATGAAATAAAGACACTTTAAAGATACTTTTGTAATACAATTGAGATCATGAATGAAACTTTACTCATCAAATTGTCAAAAAATTGCTACTGGGACCCTAAAACGCTTGCTGTATTGCAAGATAATCATCCTGTAGCATTGACCTCGAATATGACGACACTCTTAAAACTTTTTATTGAGCATTACGATAGACCGATAAGCAGTGTTGATATTTTTTTTCATATTTGGGACGATTACGATAAAGAGTTTAATCCTAAACATATTCGTAATTTGATCAGTAACATCCGCAAACGGCTCCCTTGTTTGATGATCAATAATTATTATGGGGGACATTATGTCCTTAAAAAGTTTAGAGATAACATACCGGACATCACTGACTATGTCCTAGAAATTTTGGACCAAGCTAAAAATGGTTTGACCATCTCTGATCCTAATCAGCCCGACAACCCTATTATCTTTGTTAATGAGGCGTTTACCGACTTGTTCGGCTACACTGCCGAAGAGGTGATCGGTCGCAACTGCCGTTTTTTACAAGGGGATGATCGAGATCAGACAGGGCTTGATGAAGTGCGCGAAGCCGTAAACAAACAGCAAGATGTCACCGTCACCCTACGCAACTACACCAAAAGCGGAGAGTTGATTTTTAATGAACTCACTATTAGCCCTATTTTCGACAAAAAAAATAATAAACTGAAGTATTTTTTAGGGGTTCAAAAAAATGTGACCGCTATACAAAAACTGATTCAACAAATCAAAAGGATGATTTAGACAATGCCAAAAGAGAAAAGTGTAGATCCCTATAAGAATTTGACGATTGTAGGGCTGGGCGCTAGCGCTGGAGGCTTTGAAGCACTTCAAAAATTTATCCAAAACATCGAACTCTCCGATAGAGTTACGTATGTCATTGTTCAACATCTCGACCCGAAACAACCAACATTACTAGGAACATTACTATCCCGTTTTTCAAAAATACCGATTACCCAAATCACGGATGGATTAGAACCTTTGGCAGATAATATCTACTATTGTCCCCCAAATTTTGATCTTTTAATTGAAAATGGGCATTTCATTCTTACCGCCCCCTCCATCAAACCCTATCCAAAACCCTCCGTTAACCGATTTTTAAAATCATTAGCCCTAGAGAAAAAAGATAAAGCAATCGGTATTATCCTCAGTGGTACGGGAAGTGATGGTGCAGAAGGGATCGTCGCTATTAAACAAAACGGCGGAATCGCCCTCGCAGAAAATGAAAACGCCAAATATTTTTCGATGCCAAAAGCAGCTATCGACACCCATGCCGTAGACGCCGTTCTCCCCTCAGAACTTTTAGCGCAGGGAATCACCTATGCGATTGATGATCCTAAATACTTTGACCGCCATTTTGATCTTTTAGACAATATTGACAAAATTTTTAAACTCCTGAACCAAAAAAGTGACGTCGATTTTAGCGACTACAAAGAAAACACGATCCATCGCCGCTTAGAGCGCCGAATCATCGATACGAAATCAGAAAGTGTGGACGATTACATCGATCTCCTCCAACGCTCCCCCGCCGAGATTTTAAAACTCAAAAAAGAGCTGCTCATCATCGTCACCTCTTTGTTTAGAGATAAAGAGGCATTTAAAGCGCTCGAAAAAGAGTTAGAAGCCCTCCTCCGAGAAAAACTCGATAACCACCTGCGTATTTGGATTGCGGCGTGTGCTACGGGAGAAGAGGCCTATTCGGTCGCTATCGTCGTAACAGAACTGTTAAAAAAGATGGAAATCACCAAAAAAGTGACCATTTTTGCGACTGATGTGAGTGAAGAGGCGATCGATGAAGCCCGTAACCGGAGCTTTAATGAAGAAGAAATTGCTGAAATAAATGCGCAGATCCTCACCGAGTATTTTGTCGAAAAAAATCATCGCTTTACCCCTACAAAAGCGATACGCGACATGATCGTTTTTTCAAAACACGATGTCATCAAAGACCCGCCGTTTCTCAATCTCGATCTCGTTAGTTGCCGCAATCTTTTGATCTATTTTAATGCAGAGCTTCAACATCGGGTTATCAGTATCTTCTCTTATGCGATGCGTTATCAGGGATTGATGTTTTTGGGACTCTCTGAGACAATCGGAAATCTCACCTCTATTTTTGCCATCATCGATAATAAACACAAAATTTATCGCAAATCGACCGACATGGGAAATGCCGATATCGATGCCCTCGCCTACTTTCAGCGAAAAGATATCCGACGCGGTACACGAAAGCTGCGGGATGAAGTGAACGTGCTGGATATCAATGTCTCGATAAACAGTGCCGTTTCAGGATACTTCGCACAAAACGGTGTGGTCGTCGATTCCAATGGGGGGATTTTGTTTTTCAAAGGGGAGAACAGCCATATCTCCCACCCAAGTGGTTTAGTGACCAACGAAATTTACAAACAAGTGAGTGATTTTCTCCGCCTCGATCTGCGTGCAACTCTCAACGAAGCAGTCAAAAATGAGTCCGTTGCGGTTTCCAAAAAAATCCGCATTCTCCCCCTCACCGATGATCGTATCTACATTATCATCACCGTATTTCCCCTTGGTCGCAATAAACTCGCCGAAAGCAGCTATTTTGTCACCTTCGAAGAGATTAATGAAACCGAGCGTTCTCCGCTTCTGTCGCATCAGATGCAAGCACACGACATCAATGATGTCAATATCCTCGAAAATGAGCTTACCGCTCTCAAAGAGCGTCTCCAAATCACCATCGAAGAGCTAGAAACTTCTAACGAAGAGCTTCAAAGTACTAATGAAGAGCTCCAAAGCACCAACGAAGAGCTCCAAAGTACCAATGAAGAGATGGAAACCTCTAACGAAGAGTTACAAAGTACGAACGAAGAACTCAGCACCGTTAACGATGAACTTCAACATAAAAACAAAGAGTTGGCGTTTGTCAATGAAGCGCTCAACCGAGTGGTCGAAGTGATCAATACCGATGTTTTGATTTTGGATAAAAATCTTGATCTCTTTCTCCATACCAAAGGGATGGAACGTTTTTTCCAAATCAACTACTCTCACAAAATCAACTTGAGTGAAATCGTCATCAATGCCCTCGTAACCATCCCGAACCTTTTTGATAACGTCAAAAGTGTCGTCCAAAACAAAACCGAGATTGAATACGATTTGATCATCGATAGCCGAATTTATTGGTTTCAAATCAAAGCGATCAATTTTACCACCGATGATTTCGGCGTCATTATCGGATTTACCGACAAAACTGATATTATCCGAAACCAAGAGCTGATGTTCCAGCAATCCAAACTCGCCAGTATGGGAGAGATGATCGGAAACATCGCCCATCAATGGCGTCAACCGCTCAACTCACTGGCCCTCAACCTTTTTGGGACCGAGAAAAAGTTTCGTGCGCACACTCTAAGCGAAGAGGTGTTTCACGATTTTGTCGAAGAGTCACAAAAAACCATCCAGCACATGTCACTCACCATCGATGATTTCCGCGATTTTTTCAATCCCAATAAAATGAAAAAAATGTTTCATCTCAACGCACTCATCAGTAAAACGATCTCTTTCGTCAACGACTCTTTTAAACAATCAGGGATCACGATTCTCCATGATGCAATGAATGATTGTGAGATTTATGGCTACGAAAATGAGTTTTCCCAAGTGCTTATCAATATTCTAAATAACTCTAAAGATGCCATCCTAAGCTCACAAAAAAGTGGAGGAACCATCCGTTTCAAAGTTGAAAAAAGTACCCAAAAAGTTACCATCTCCATCACCGATAACGGAGGGGGTGCTTCTGCTGAGATTATGAACCGTTTATTTGAGCCTTATTTCACCACCAAAGAGAAAAAAGAGGGGACAGGAATCGGTCTGTACATGTCAAAAATGATCATCGAAAACAGTATGGATGGCTCTATTGAGATGAAATCAATCAAAAATGGGATGAAAACTTCTATTACACTGCAAGTAGGTGCTAATGCTTAATTCCTTGATTCTTTTGTACATAGAAGACGACGAATCGACAATTAGCGCATTTATTAATGCCTTTGGCGATGAGTTTAAAACTATCCTTATTGGACGTAATGGAGAAGAAGGGCTTGCACTTTTCCAAAAACACTCACCGCATATGATTATCAGTGACCTTCAACTTCCAAAAATGAGTGGACTCGACATGATCGAAGAGATACGCAAGAGTGACGGGGCAATTCCGATCATCGTCAACTCTGCCTTTAGTGATACCAATCTCCTCTTACGAAGTATCGATTTACGTGTCGATAGTTATGTTCTCAAACCGACCAAACCTCATCAACTTCTAAGCGTAATGCACAAGGTAGCACGTATCAATGTTCTTGAAAACCTGTTAAAAACTTCCAAAGAGACGATGCAAACCATCATTGATGAAATCCCCGATCCTATTTTATACATTAAACCCGATTACACAGTACTAATGCTCAATAATGCTGCCAAAAAATTAAATCCAAATTTAACCAACGAGCAATCCACTAAATGCTACAGTCTCAACTATCATTTAAAACGTCCCTGTAACGAAGATGATCACGTATGCCCTATCCAACAGGTACAAACTTCTAAACAATCGATGACCGTTCGACAAATTCATCTAACCAAAAGTGGTGAAAAACGTCATATTGAGCTACATGTACGCCCAATTTTTGATGAAGATGGGGAAATTTCCGCTTATCTTGAAATCTCCCACGATATCACCGACTACATAACCATCCAAGATCAGCTTTTAGCCGAAACCGAAAAGCTTTCCCATATTTCGATGCACGATCCTCTCACTCAACTTCCGAATCGACGCCTTCTAAACGACCGAATCGAACAAACCATTCAACACAAGCATAGAAATAAAGAAATATTTGCACTGTTTTTTATCGATTTGGACCATTTTAAAGAGGTTAATGACTCGATGGGGCACCTAAGCGGTGATCAGCTTCTCATAGAGGTAGCCAAACGAATTAAAAAAGTAACACGCAAAGGGGATACCATCGCCCGTATCGGAGGGGATGAATTTGTGATGGTGATCGAAAACGGTTCAGACCTCTCTCATTTTGCTCAGGTCGCTGAAAAATTGAAAAAATTGTTTGAAACTCCATTTTTGATCGGTGGCAAAAAGATCTTTAGTGCATGCAGTATCGGTATCAGCGTCTATCCGAATGATGGAGAGAGCGCTGAAATTCTTTTGAGTAACGCAGATGCCGCGATGTACACCTCCAAAGAATCAGGGCGAAATAAATACCATTTTTACACACCACAGATGAGAGAACAAGTCTCCACCTATCTCCAAATCGGAAATGAGCTTAAAGAGGCAATTAAACACAATGAACTGATCCTATTCTATCAACCGCTGATTGATTCACAAAATAATCAGTGTCACTCTTTTGAAGCGTTGATCCGTTGGAACTCTCCTAAAAAAGGACTTATTGCACCTGATGATTTTCTCCCCATAGCCCATAAAGCAGGTTTAATGACCCAAATAGACGAGTGGGTTATCGCTACCGCTATCGATACGTTTATTACCCTCTCCCCTGCGTTCAAAGAGAATGGTTCAATTGCCGTTAATCTCACCGTAGATACTCTGTTAAAACCCTCGTTTGTTGAGTTTATTAGTAACACAATAAAAGCCAAAAAATTCAATCCTAAAAAACTGATTCTAGAGATTGTGGAAACATCATTAATGTTAGATCTTGTCGCTGCTAAAAAAGTGATTGGTGATTTACATCTCTTGGGGGTTAGAATTGCCATTGATGATTTTGGGACGGGATATTCCTCTTTGAGTTACATTTTAGAGCTCGATGTCGATATCCTAAAAATCGATCAATCGTTTATCCGCAAAATCGGAGTGGATGAGCGCGGTCCGATGCTCATTAAAAGTATTATAGCCCTCTCCAAAATTATTGATGTCACCATCGTTGCAGAAGGGGTCGAAACACTAGAGCAAAAAGAATTTTTGATTACACATGGAGTCGATGAACTTCAAGGATACTTATTTGCCAAACCGATGAAACAGAGTGATTTGATAGGTTTTATTTAACTTAACGATTAATCGCCATATCCACCCTACCAATATTGTCCGAAAGCGCCTATGATAAGAGACACAATCGATTATATTGCAAGGGTTAATTATGAGCTGCACCAAATGTCAATCGCTTCCACACATTTCGAATAAGGGAGGCAATGTTATTATCAGCTGCGATGTAGCGGAGCTTTGTACGAAAATCGGCACTATTTTCGAGAATCAAAAGATCAACTTTTCTCATGAAGATTCCCAAACACTTATCGCTTCTACTGAGGATTTCGAATCCTTTTTATATAAACTGTGTCAAGCCCATCCATTCACTAAAATGGAACGTGAGGGGGTACGCCTCCTCTTTTTAGAACACAATCAAATACTTACTCCGATGGTTTTAAAAGAGATGCGTTCGTTACAAAAATACAAAGATTTAATGGGGGCAAATGAACTCTCCTCACTTATCACCAAAGGGGCCCTTACTACCCATTTCCAACCCATAGTTGATCTTAAATCCAACACCATTTACGGATATGAATCTCTGGCTCGCGGGGTAAGTGATGAGGGGAATCTCATTTATCCCGATCGATTGTTTAAATGGGCGCGTGAGGGGGATATGCTTTTTTATCTTGACCGTGCTTGCCGAGAATCTTCACTTAAAACTGCTGCAGTAAAAAATATCAAAAATAAAGTCTTTATCAACTTCATCCCCACCGCCATTTACGATCCAGAGCACTGCCTCCAATCCACTGTAAAATGGGCTGCACAACTCGAATTTGACCCAAAGAATATCATCTTCGAAGTGATAGAGAGCGATCATGTTGAGGATTTGGATCATTTAAGACGGATTTTGGATTTTTACAAATCACAGGGGTTTATGGTAGCGCTCGATGATGTCGGAAGCGGCTACTCTTCACTCAACATGATTGCTAAGCTCCTCCCTGATATCGTTAAAATCGACCGTGCAATCATCGATCAGATCGATACCAATGAGATAAACCAATCGATCTTCCGCGCGATCACCCAGATCGCTCACGAAAACAATATCATTGTTCTCGCTGAGGGGATAGAACGTGCCGAAGAGGTAGCGTTTTGTAGTGCTAACGGAGCCGATTTGGCTCAAGGGTATTATTTCGGAAAACCAAATCCCGAACCAATCCGTAAACTCAACTGAAACACCAAATCATCAAAGAGTTTCGGATCATTTTCTATGCTGCTCCTAAAATTTTCTTTATTACTCTCCCGTTTTTTCTCTTGCACTCAGTCCAATTACCATTTTATCACTACCAACAAACATACTCAAGCACTACAATTAAATCATGAAAATACATACACTTAATTATTCTTGTCTTTTAAATACATCCCCTGAAAATGCGTGTCAGTTCCATACTGACACCCGTAATCTCCCCCTCATTACTCCTCCGTGGATTAATGTTGATATCCTCATTCTCCCTGAACCTTTGGTTGAAACGAGTATCATCCATCTACGCATTAAACGTTTTGGGATACCAACCGTCTGGAAAATGATGATTGAAACATTGCAGTGTCCTGAGAGTGTCGTTGATTCGATGATTTCAGGACCGTTTCAATTTTTTCGTCATCAGCGCCATTTTATACCACTTGAAAATGGTGAGACGCTAATGCGAGAAACCTTATTTATCCGCTTACCTTTTGGATGGCTTGGCAATTTATTTTATCCGTTCATAAAAAACGATATGGATAAGATGTTTGAGTATCGACATCGTGCCACCCAACACTATTTTTTAGAGCAAATGCAATGAGAGCATTTAGAATATGGACCGTTGGTGCCAGCATTTACTTTACACATAAGATCAGTAGTTATCTAAACCACAAGCGCACCATTGCCCCCCCAAGCAGTGCATAGGCAACCTCCTCTATTCCTCCCATCCACATACCCATCGCTCCAAAAGCAAGAATGAGTGCCGTGTAAATGGGTGCCGTCGCTTCGCGAAGTTCTTTTTTCATCATCTCATACTGCAACTGCGAGAGCTGCACATTTAGCTCCCCTTTGTTGGCGCGTGTGATCACATGACGAAATGCCGCTATGTCACTGGGGATACGTTTGATCTCATCAATGAGCGTCTCAACAAGTGATTCTTTCATCCCTAATGCTCTGGGAATATTGTTTTGCAAAATCGGGAGGATGTCTTTTATCCCATTGAAATTTTCGATATAGGTCGTCCCTAACCCCTCGATAATAGCACTCACACGGAGGATATAAATCGCCTCTTGGGGGAGTTTAAAGGGGAGGTTTCGGGTCTGTTCCAACACCTCAAAGGCGAGTTTCTGCATACTGCCGCTGTCCAACGCATCATTGCCGAAAATATCGAACATCCGCTCAGTAAATTCTGCCAACTCAGATGAGGGTGCATCGTACGCTACCGTTCCCAGACGTTTTGCCGCAGAGACATAGGCTTCAAAATCGCGCTCATTTGCCGCTTTTATCAGTTCTATAATAGCGATACGGGTATCGTTAGGAACCCGTTTCACCATCCCAAAATCGAGCAGTACCAGTTTCCCCTCTGGGTTTACAAAGAGATTTCCCGGATGGGGATCTGCATGAAAATATCCTTTGACCAACATCTGATCGGTATAAAATCGAACCAATTGATCGATGAGTGATTTGATATCTAACCCGTGTGAGAGGATCGCTTCACGATCATCAAACCGCCACCCCTCTTCGAAACTCATCACGAGGGCATCATCGCTGCTGAGGGATGGATAACAAATCGGAAAAATAATCCCTGAATCTTTATACATCTTGGAAAATTTCTCCAAATTGCTCCGTTCATGGTTGAGGCTACACTCTTGGACAATCATCGAGGAAAATTCAGAGATCACCGATTCAATCGAATGGCGGGTCGTATGGGAAAATAAAGGGCGGAACAACCCGTTAAACAGGGTCAGTATCCGTATATCGGCACGCACCCGTCGCTTTATCCCCTCTCGTCGCAGTTTGACGGCAACTTTGGTGTTCTCATCAATCCACGCTTCATGCACCTGACCGATCGAAGCAGAAGCGATAGGAATGGGATTAAAATGGAAAAATGGGAGTGTGGGAAACGCCGTTGAGAGTACCCGATCATACGCGCTCAAACTCATCGGAGGCAAATCATCATGGAGTGTTTTAAGGGCAGCCAGATAAGGCTCATCGAAAAAATCGTTTCGGGTCGCTAAAACCTGCGCCAGTTTGATAAAACTAGCCCCCAAATCGGTGATCGTGATCGCGAGTTGATCAGGGGAGAGAGGAGATATTCCTAAAAAACGTTCCTTCTTTTTGATCAGCAGATAAAACGACAATAGCAGCCGAAAAACGCTCCAAAGGCGTAGAGGTGAATAGAGAGTGATCACGATTTTAACGCTTCTATATCCTTTTTTGTCGCGATTCCTAGCTCTTCGATCACCTCTTTTATCGCCGTTTTTAGCTCCTCTTTGAGCCGTTTTTCTTCGTCTTCCCCTTTGGTTTTGAGGCTTTCTAAAAAACTTTTTGTGTCCGAAGTGTTGAGCTTCCCTTTCTCTTCGAGTTTTTTAAGCTCCTCTTCGACTCTCTCTTTGAGCAATAATGCTCCGCCCATTCCTGTATACAGTAACTCTTTTAACATCATAATCCTCCGTTTTCTTTCTATACGTGTAGTATAGGCTCAATATATTAATACCGGTATCTTTTTTTTGTCATTCCATTTATTGATAAAAAAATATGCAGTATTACAACACCGAGCATCTCAGCATCAAATTTTTGTAGTCATCTAAAAGGTAATACTAAAAAAAGCTCTACATAAAATAATTTAAAGTTATTATTCAGCTATTAATACTTACAATAGATTAAGAAAGAGATATTATCTCCGATAAAGAGTCTCCATGAAAAAACTCGCTTTAATCTTATTCAGTTTCTTTGTAAGTGCATTTGGCATAGATAATCGTATTGGAACGGTTGGTTACGCACGTCTCCAAACTTCATTGAATGGAGATAAAACCGATGTCTGTTTCAAAGCACCCGGCGCAGGAAGCAAATACCGTCTTGGTAACGAATGTGAAACATGGATAGAGCTTGGATTTTACGATACGATCACTTTTGACAACGGTATTACGATGCATAATCAGCTCCGTCCAGTCTTTACTGGTCCTAATAACCGCGACATTGAGTATCTAAGACTCGATGAAGCTTATACCGAACTCTCCGGTATTTTCGATAACAGTGTCTCTTTTTGGGCAGGAAGACGGTTTTATGATCGGTATGACAGTCATATAAGTGATTACTTTTTTTTCAATATGAGCGGAACAGGTGCAGGTTTTCGTAACCTCGATCTAGGAGATGTCAAGCTCTCTTATAGCTACCTTTTTGATCATGTCGATCCATCTACGATTAACGGCAGCGATAGCGTTCTTTTTGACAGTCATGATATTCGTTTATCTGCTCCTACTGCGAGGGGTGAGTGGACACTTTTTGCCAATACTATGACACTTCACGCTCATGAGTTTACCTCTACGGTACATACCGGTACGTCAAGAGGATATGCCCTCGGAGGCCTCTACAAAGATAAAAAAATAACCCAAGAACTTTTTGGAATGGAAGGTGAAAATGTAACCGGATTATTTTATGGAGAAGGGGTTGCTAAAGGTGCGGGGAGTGTCTCACCCTACTATCAAGATCCCTTTGTCGAAACCATCCTCCAGAGTGGAACATCCATCGAAAAAGCGCAAACATGGCGATTCATCAACTACAACGATTTTGCCAACGATACGTGGGGAATGATGAGTAACCTCGTTTATGAAACGAGGGATGAAGAAGCATTTTCAGGCCTCAAACAAACTTGGCTCTCGGCCGGTGTACGCCCTTACTGGTTCCTACACCGCAATGCCCGATTGGTCACCGAAGTAGGAATCGATCGTGTAGATGATAAGATTAATGATACTACCTACCTGCTGAGTAAAACAACCCTTGCACTCGAAGCAGCACTCGATAAAGGTTTGTGGAAACGGCCTGTTATTCGCGTTTACTATACCCATGCAAATTGGTCAAACAATGCAAAAGGGTTAGTGGGCGGCGACTATTATGCGGATCAAACTCACGGAAATAATCTCGGAGTTCAATTCGAATATTGGTGGTAAAGTCGATATAATTAGAGAATAATGTAGGAGTAGGTAGTGTTCAATTTTAAATTTATATTTTTTACAGGGCTAAGTTTGTATCTGGCGCTTAGTGCTTGTGCAGAGACAAAAACCATCGCTTTTGCCCAAGATACCATGGGTAATGATTTTCGAAAAGCTCAAGTTTATGAGGTACGTGATGCCCTCTCTAACTATCCTGAGCTGAAATTTGTCTCCTCAGATGCAAAAGGTCAAACTTCTTTGCTCGTCCATCATATCGACGGTTTTATCGCCTCGAAAGCTGATGTAATCATTGTAGGAACTAATGATGAAAAAGCAGTCGTTCCGGTCATTGCAAAAGCGTATAAAAATGGCATCCCGATCATCATCCTAGATCGTGGGATTGTGGGAAACGACTATACGACATTTATCAATTCTGATAATATCAAAATTGGAAAAATAGGAGCTGAGTATATCGCCAAACGTCTAGGTGGCAAAGGAAAAGTGCTTCTGTTTGAAGGGCTTCTAAAAGCAGATGTCACTAAACTGCGTACTAAAGGGTTTATGGATGAAATGGCCAACTATCGAGGTATTTCTGTTATCAAACGAACCGGTAATTATCTCCGTAAAGATGCCATTATAGAGATGGAAAAACTGATTGAATCAGGTGAAAAAATTGATGCTATTTTTGCCGAAAGCGATAGTATGGTGAGTGGAGCACGTTCCGCACTGGAACATCATGGAATAGATCCCTCTTCAATGATCACAGTAGGGTGTGATTATACCTCTGAAGCACGTGATGCCATTCGAAAAGGGAAACAAACTGCTTCCGTATTATTCCCTCTCGGGGGAGAAAAAAGTGCCCAAATTGCAATCAAAATTCTCAATGGTGAGAAAGTCCCAAAACATATCATCATCCCCGTAAAACTGATTACAAAAGAAAACGTTGATAAAGAGAGACCCATCTTTTAATGTTTCAAACTTTCTATCACTCCTTTAACCTTAAAACGAAGCTTTCATTCATTTTAGTCGTTTCAACTCTTGTATTGTCGCTGATAGCAGGAATTTATTTCGACAATTTTTTGCGAAAAAATTTCGTTAATGCCGCTCAAGAGAAAATAGAATATGCCTTTGCTCATATTCAAATCGACTTGGATAAAGCTAAAATCGATCTCAAAAAAGGGATAGCATTTATCCAAGATGATGAGATGCTTTTAGCCTCGGTTGAACTTATTAATAGCTATCAAGACAAAATAAACTATGATGCTGTTTTACTTGACGAAGAGAAAAAACATATTGCCGACGAACTGCTCAGTCGTGTAAAGCTCTCTCAAAACAATGATATAGCACTCTATGATTCCCATGAAGATCTTATCGCTTACGTTAATAAAACACCCAAAGGCTATTACCTAACCTATGTCTCTTATGAAAAGGGAAAGCCTGTTTTTTACAGTCGCTATGAAGATGAATACGATTACCTACAAAGACCATTCGATCCCCACTGGCTTTTAAGCTACAAGCATATTTCTTACTATACCCAAAAAGATCTCGGGCAAAATAGTATCATCACGTATCATCGTTTTAACGACGATCTCGTTCTTAAAGCGCATAAAAGCCTTTTTTCACAGAAACAAAAGCATCTAATCGCCCATATCGAAATGTCCAGGCACATCACTCAATCTTACCTAAAAGCACTTTCAGATGATATGAGAATGAGTATTTGGAGTACAGAAAAACCAAAAAGTATAACAATGCTGCACCCTCTGGAGAAAGGTTCATTCGAGCTCATCGAAGAAAAAAATCATTTTATCAGTTCTGCAACCGTCAAAACTAAAAATGAAGAGATTGTTTTTTATGCTTCACTCCATGCCTCAGAGCTCGAAGAAACGCTTTTGGAAAACCGGATAACATTTTTCGTATTGATTTTATCTTTAACACTACTAACTCTGATCTTGCTTCGAATACTATTCAAAAAAACCGTTGCACAACCACTCCAATCCCTCATGAAACAAATCGAAAATATCGAAAATCAGGACTATTCTGAGTATAAAGTAATCCGGACAGGTGATGAGTTAGAGACCATTTCCAAAAACGTCAATCGACTGGCATTTACCATTCAAGAGCGTGAGCACTCTTTACTAAAATCACAAAAAGAGCTCGAAAATCTTTCTAATACCGATTCGCTTACCAACCTTCCTAACCGTAGGCTCTTCAATGCTCTTTTACAGCATGGTATTTCTAGGGTTTTACGAACAAAAAAACATCTAGCAGTTATTTTTTTGGATCTCGATCAATTCAAACAAATCAATGATACCCTCGGACATAATATCGGAGACATACTCCTCCAAGAGGTCGCACTACGTCTTAGAAAAACGCTGCGTGAATCCGATACATTAGCCAGAATTGGTGGAGATGAGTTTAATATTCTAATAGAAGGATTCGATCATCATAGCGACTTGGAACCCATATTAAGCAAAATTATCGATGCTTTTCATCTCTCTTTTCTCTGTGGAGAACATGAAATAAGAACCTCTGCAAGTCTCGGTATTTCTGTTTTTCCTGAAGATGGTGAATCGATATCAGATCTCATCAAAAATGCTGATTTAGCCATGTATCGCTCCAAAGACACTGGTCGAAATCGCTATAGTTTTTTCACAAAAGAGCTTGGTCATATCATAGAGAATCGCAGTAAAGTACTCCATGCACTGAAAAATGCAATAGAAAAAGGAGACGAGTTTACGCTACTCTATCAGCCAAAAATTTCAGCTCAAAGTGGAAAAATAGTTGCTGTTGAAGCATTGATACGATGGAACAGCCATATTCTTGGGTGGATGACACCGGATCGCTTTATCCACTTAGCGGAGGAGACAGGACTCATCGCTCCTATAGGATTATGGGTTCTGCAACAATCGAGTCATGATTTTATGCAACTGCGTTCACAGGGATTTTTTTTCCCTTACATTGCTGTCAATGTTTCTGCGATTCAACTCGAAAAACATGATTTTTTTGAAATGCTCAATACTGCATTTGAAAAGACAGAGTTTGATCCGCAATGGCTCGAAATAGAGATCACTGAAAGCTATCTTGCTACCAATGCCGAGCATGCACTCTCAACACTTGAAAAACTCAGAACGATGAATATTAAAATTGCTATTGATGATTTTGGCACAGGCTATTCGTCACTTAGTTATCTGAAAAAACTTCCCGTTGACCGACTTAAAATCGATAAATCTTTTGTTGATGATCTCCCTCACTCTTCCGAAGGAGTTGCTATAACGCGTGCAATTATCGCATTAGCAAAAACGTTTAATCTCTCTATTACCGCAGAAGGGGTCGAAACAAAAGAACAATTAGAATTCTTACAAGAAGCAGGATGCGATGAGATTCAGGGGTATTACTATGCAAAGCCGTTAACACTCAATGAATTGAAAAATTTTATTTCCAATCATTAAGGTTCAAACTGCCTAAAATTTTTTAGTTTTTACTTCGCTCAAAACACGATCAGCCATTACAAAAACTTCATTTGCAATCAAATCAGTATTTTTAGCAATCATCGCATTGTGTTGTGTTTCCGACTCAAAGCCTGAAATGATATGATTGATCTCACTAATTCCTTGAGCTTGTGTATCAATCGCTTCACCGATATCATTGATAGATTGAACGAGTAAACTCACATTTGCATTAATATCTGATAGTGATTTTTGGGTCCGTTCAGCCAGTTTACGTACTTCATCAGCAACCACCGCAAATCCTCGTCCATGTTCTCCTGCACGTGCCGCTTCAATCGCAGCATTCAGGGCCAAAAGATTCGTTTGATCCGCAATATCGCCAATGACGGTAATAATCATTTTAATATCATCAGACTGACGAGTAACCTCTTGTGTTTTTTGAAGAACATCTCCAACACTTTGGGTCATACGATCAACTTGATGAGATGTTTTTTGTAGCTCTTGTGCTTGTTTTTGAGAAGAACTGTCCAATTCTTCAACATTATTTTTCAAACGTTTGGCATTCTCTTCCATAGCGGTACCGTTGGTTAAGCTAGTACGGAGCATTTGAGAAATATCTTCTCCTAACTGATTAACTAAAAGTTCGATTTTACCGCTACTTTGATTGATCCGTTGAGTAAAGTCCAGTTTCCCGTACGATTCGACTACTTTGGTAATCGCTTGCAGATCTTGACCTACCATCTGGCGTAACGCTCCTAGCATACTGTTAAAGACTTCGCGAAGCTCTTTAAGCTGAGGATTTGATGGGATAGAAACCAAAGTTCTCTCAATCATCCCTTTTGAAACATCCGCAGAAATACTAACCGCTTCATTGACCATCATTGCATCTTCACGGATCCCTTGCTCAAGTGCTTTGATATTATTATCAGATTCAACTTGCAACTGATTGCTTTTGATAAACTGATGAGTCGTCATGATGATGATGTAGACCAATCCTACCACCTGCGTCGCAAACATTACGATATGGGTCAATAAAATCCATACGTCACAACCGCTTGAAAACACAATAACATCGAGTCCAAACATACTGGAATGGTTCAATTGTAAAAAGAAAAACAAAATGTGGTGAAACGCGACCGCTACCGTAGCGACCAAAATAGGGATAATATCTTTATAAATCGCTAAAAAAGCAGCGATAACGAAAAGGGCAAAGTGCATCTCGATCATTCCCAACTGCTGTTGAATCATTATCATCGGAAAAATCGAGAGTCCCAACCCTATAATTACTCGTCCCAGCATCGTACCTCTAAACCCGAGAAAAGCGATGACAATAAGACCCAATGCGAGTGCACCGTTGATGATTCCAAACTGATACGTTGAATAACGGATCGACGTAATAAATGCCACTGTTAAAAAGGAGAGTACACCGATAATCAGCATAAACTTATCTGCTTTGATGAAATCGTCTTTCAGACGCTCTTTTATTTCAGGAGATAAAGCACTGTTGTAGGCCGGAAAGAGAAAATTTAGATTCATTGAAACGCTCCTATGTCATTTAGCATTAATGTTCGGTTGTAAGGCGAAGAGGTATAAATATAGACCAATTCGTACCCTTTTTCCGTTTTACGTATTAAATACGCATACGGCATATGTTCTGCTTCAGCCCCTAATTGTGTATAAACCAAATTAAGAGTCTCAACCATACCTTGCAACTCCTCTTTATCGGGAGCATAAGTTTTAAACCCTTTATCAAAGTGCTCCGCCCAACTTTGAACCGAGTGAGCATCCATCTGTGGCGTCATATTGACAAACCATAAAGAAGGTGGATGCTGGGGTTCTTGCTTGAGAGATTCCCGGTAAATTTCAGCCAAGTCATTGAGTGCAGGGCTACACACACGAGTACAGCCTACATACCCGAAATAGACCAAAACGACTTCAGCTTTCTCCTCTTTTAAAAAAGGAAAATTAAGATCCATCCGTTTTTCACTTCGTCCAGCATTATCAGGATCGCTCAATATCGGAAAAGCAAGCCCAGCAATAAGCCCAAATCCAATAATAACTAAAAAAATGCCTGCTAACGTCTTAATTGTACCATTCATTCATTTTATCCATTCCAAAAAATAGAAATTGTATCCAATTCATCAGTAATACGATAGACTTAAAGGAATAAAAGATAAGAGGTGCCTCATGGCTGATCATCTCAAATGTATACTCTACCAAGGGTGCAATTTCCCCCTCCTTTTAGGAGGCTTAATCACTGCCTTTATTCTCTTGAGTCTAGCGACCCAAAATGGCTATTTACTTCGTTTTGACCAAAGTATTTTAACCTCGTTTCACCATCTTAGAACCCCTTGGTTGGATCACTATTTCTCCGCAATTACGTGGTTGGGGTCACTCTGGATATTGATTCCTCTTTATCTAATCTATATGTTTTTTTATGGCATAGAGAACCCCGCCATGGCAAAAATGTTCACTATCCTCTTTTGGGGAAGCGTCATCACTACCTATGCTCTCAAATATCTCCTTGAGCGCAAACGTCCCCATTTTTTCGGACCAATCCATGAACTCCCTCTCGATCCTTCATTTCCGAGCGCGCACTCAGCACAAATCGCAGCATTTGCAATCGGTATTGGTATCACGTTTTACGCTTCCTCTACCCCTTACCAAAACGGAGCAATTACCCTCTTAGCCTTCGTATCACTCAGCATTTTTGCTTCACGAATGTATCTGCAAGTCCACTTTCCCACTGATATCCTAGGAGGAATTATCGTGGCACTTTCATGGGCTGCCATCGCCCTTTGGGGAGTCTATTCAGGGGTACAGCGATGAAAAACAAATTTTTAGAGACCGGAGAACACGGCTACCACCCTCTTCACAAATTTAAAATCATCCTCTCAGGATTACGGTTCGCTGTGTTGTACGACTTTAGCGTTATGTACAAAATCGTAATCTCTTTTTTAATTCTTATACCGGTTATTATGTTTCGAGAATGGATAGACATTTCCCTGATTATCCTCGCCACCGGAGTAATGATTGCCAGTGAAGTATTCAACACCGCGATCGAAGCAGTATGCGATTTTATGGAGACTAATTACAACGAAAAAATCGGTATGATCAAAGATATCTCCGCCGCCGCAACGGGGATTACAATTTTTATATGGATGATTGTTGTAGGGATTGAGGTGATTAACGTCATTCCTCATCTCAGAGGTTAAAGGCGAAGCTTAACTAGGGTGTATAAAATTTAATCCCATCTTGATAATGTTCTTTTAACATCGATATTTTGGTGACAATATCGGCATGTCCGAAAAAAAAGAGGGTTTCTTCAGAGGATGCTACTTTTTTTAGCTGTTCGATCGCACGTAATATGGTCTCATAATCAAAATAAATTAACATATTTCTTGAAAAAATAACCTCGAATACCCCTATGTTCAAAAACTCAGGTTCAAAAAGGTTACAAGATTGAAAGATAACACACCGTTTGATCGAATCGACCACCTTAAAGCCATTATCACTCGGAGTAAAATAGCGCTCACGCAGTTCTGGTTGGAGACGATAGAGTGAACGTTCAGGATAGATACCTTTTTTTGCTTTTGAGATCACTTCGGTATTGATATCAATCGATACGATCTCGATTTTAGAGAGATCACACCCAATCTCGGCTAAGTATATCGCTATCGAATACGGCTCTTCACCGCTTGATCCGGGAGCGCATAGGATTCGTCGATTCCTCTTCTCCTCTTTTAAAGAGTGTCCTAAAAACTCGATTTGACCCATTTCTCGATAAAAATAGGTTTCATTCACCGTCAAAAGGTTGATCAACGCCTCTTTACAACATAAATCGCTATGCAGTTTCTCATAAAGAGCATCAAAGGTATAACATCCGCATTCCTTTGCAAAACGGCTGATTTTTGGGGTAACAATCGATTTTTTTTGATCAAAATGGATACCGGTTAGATCACTGAAGTATTCATAAATACGACTCGGATCACTAAACTCTTCCACCGGTGCTACCGTTTCATTGTGATCAGGAACGGATTTGGATTTAAACCATCCGAACATTTATAATTCCTCGAAGTGACAAATCGCTTCAATGATTTGATCCAAGCTCCCAACCTTCGCATCTGGTACCAATTCCAGTGCTCTACGAGGCATCCCGTACACAATCGCACTCTCTTCACTCTCAAACATACACTCTCCACCAGAGTTAAACAGAGCAAGAGCACCTCTTGAACCATCATCACCGATTCCCGTCAAAATAATCCCCATCCTTTTTAGTGATGGGAGCTGTGACACGGAGAGAAAAAGGGTATCGATGTCCGGCGTATAAATAGTATCGTGCGCCGTATTGTGCTCAAAAACGATTCGATGATTGCTCTGTATCAAACGGCAATCTCCACTGCATACGTAAATACTAGAAGGCTGAAGTATCATCCCATCCATAACCACACTCACGCTCAAATGGGTGATAGTTCCAATCTGACGTGCAAAACTCTCGATAAAATGGGGACTCATGTGCTGAGCGATCACAATTGAACCTGTAAAATCTTTCTTAAGAGCTTTGATTATTTTATCAATATGTCCCGGACCTCCAGTAGAAGAGCCGATTAAAATGACTCTCTCTTTATTCATTCAGCCCCACATTCTGATTGTTTCGGCAGAGTAATATTAAAACAAACACCACCATCCATATTGTGAACACTTATAACCCCATGAAGATGTTTTTCGACAATAATTTTTGACATGTATAATCCTAACCCTGTCCCTATCTTCTCATCTTTAGTGGAAAAATAAGGTTCAAAAATATGCGAAATAACCTCGGTAGTGATAGAGGGTCCATTGTTAGAAATAGCGATATCCACCATCTCACCCTCCTCCTTAATCTCAATTTTTATGGATGGATCAGAAACATTTGACATTACCAATGCCTCTTTAGCATTTTTAATGATATTTATCACCACTTGTAAAAGCTCTCTCGAATAGACTTTTGCTCTAACATCAGATGGATTTGAGATCTCAATGCTAATACCTTTATTTTTGAGACTGGCATCGATGATTGCGAGAGCTTCATGGATCATTTCTACGATATCAGCGAGCTCTTTCTCCTTACTTGGACGAAAGAAATCGCGGAATACATCGATCGTTTTGGAGAGAAAATTGACTTGTGACAAAATTTCTTTACTGCTTGTTGTGCACTTATTTTCATCCAAACCATCCAACTCGATATCAACCAGTAGATTATTGACGATCATCGAAACGATACTGAGCGGCTGGCGCCATTGATGCGCGATCATACTGATCATTTCACCCATTGCCGCATGACGCGACTGTGCCATCATCAGTTCTTGGGTAGTTTTTATCTCTTCAATCATTTGTTGTTGACGTGTAATATCGGTATGAAATCCTATCATTCGCACAGGTTGTTGTGCCTCGTTGACAATAACTTGTCCCCGATCAAGGTTCCAAATATAATGTCCTTTTTTATGACGCAGCCGATGTACATTCTCATACGGTATTTTAGAATCTTGTAACGACGCTTCAATCGCTTGATTTGCTTGCTCCAAATCATCAGGATGAACCAACCCGATCCATGTTTCTAATGCATTTGGAAGTTCATCATCACGATACCCGACCATCTCTTTCCATCGAGGAGAAAAATAGATCTCATTCGTTATAAGATCCCAATCCCATAACCCCTCAGAAGTTCCGTTTATTGCAAGTTCATAGCGCTCACGCATCTCTTCGAGATCCGCGATAATTCTCTCATAACGTAAACATTTCTGTTCTAAACGATCAATCTTTTCTTCGCACGCCATAGCAGACTCATTCACACCCGTAAAGTTTTTTACACTGCTCGCTTCCGCCCTCTACCGCTTCAAACCATGAAAGAAACTTCTGTGCCATCTCCCCTCGAAACAGTGAACCATGTTGAGGAGCTATCATATCTACCTCATATCGACGGACACATTTCACCCAAGCACGGCAAAAAATATTAGACGCCATGTATCGTGAATGAAATCCTTCTAAAAATGGACGATGCTCTTCGAAATCATCCACCTGTTTGTTAAGATTTTGAGGAGAAAGAATCGCCGCGCCGATATCCCCTGAAAAAAGAATTTTTGACCGGCTGTCATAAAGTGAAAAATTGCCCGGAGAGTGGAGAAAATGGGCAGGAATAAACTGCAAAAAATCGTTCCCGAATTTGATACGTGCCCCATGATCTTCGAGAGCGACCAGACGATCCATATCCATCAGACCATAATGCCCCATGAACCGTGTCCATAACTGTGACATCACTAGTTTTGCCGAGGTTGCAACACTCCATTCCGCAATCGCTCCGGCGACGTCAGGGTCTTGATGGGAGAAAAAGATAAACTTGATTTTAGTAGGGTCGATATGGCGGGATACCGCATCATAAAGTTCACCGAAAATCCCTCCGCTTCCGGGATCAATGAGTACCGCACTCTCTTGTTGAATAATCAAAAATTGATTGACCGAAAGCGAGTACTCTTTGTGATCTTCATCTTCCAAACTAAACATCACACATTTGTGATGACCATCGTCATAAAGCAGTGTCTCATTTTTCATATTGCATCCCCTTAAATTCGCGAATTAAAACCATTTGCCGCTTGGCAATGTAATCGATCATCGTTTTTTGAAAAGCACCGTGTAAATCATACAAGAATACCACTTCAAAACGCCGCCCCATATCGACGATACGAAACACTTCACCTTGAGTATTGATAATACTCGGTCTAGGCCCCATTGTAACAACAATGTCTAAAACTGCTTTTTGTTTCAGGGCAAATCCCGCAGGTAGCGATGGGAGTTGTATCCGTATCCCTCTCACCGATACATCCAGTATTTCCAAATCAGTATCGAGTTTTCGCCCCTCATACAGAAGCGTTGCTTTTATATTCTGATCCGGAAATACCCGAATAGATTCACGTTTAACCGGAGAGCTATTCAACATACGATAGTTTTCAAAAACCAAACTTTGATCATCAAAATTAATTCTTTTGATTCCATCAGCGGCAATCGCCATCGGAAAAAGTTCTGACGTGAGGTAAAACATATCCTCCATTTGAACCGCTTTGAGTTGAACATAGGGGGTTTGCAGTTTTACTAATTTTCCCTCGATATTCACCACTAGCGCATCATTTGCGATACTCAGCCCTTTATAAAAATTATGGATCTTGATCTTCGCAGCACTACGCATCGCCATCTCGAATAACCCTCGAACCATTTTTTCGTCTTTGAGCATTTTATCACGCTCAAGCGCACTGCTGTCATACAGTTTAAGTAATCCCAGTTCCGTAACATCGTTTAACGATAAAACGGCATATCCCTCCTTCTCAGGAATGATTTGAAATGTAAGGATAAAATGGTGCGGTTGTCCCTCTGTATCAGCAATTTTTACATTGAAAAGTTTACCCGAATGGGCCGAGATATGTTTAAACCATTCCATCTCATTATGATCATAGATAAAACTGTTATGCTCCAGTAAAACTTCTCCAAACGTCACAAACTGTTTACGAAAAGTCTCTACCGATGAAGCACCGAAAAAGTCAAGACACGGCTGATTGGCCATCACGACATTTCGATCATGCAACAATAAAACCAGATTATTTTGATAGTTAAAAACCGCATGGAGATTAGCGTTAAATATTTTGCGATGAAATTCTTCTATCAGCGTATGAGCACATCGGGTAAAAGTCTCGATTAATATCTCGATTTTTAGAGGTTTCGTCAAATAATCGAATACCCCTATTTTAATCGAACGGTGTAAAAATTCAACATCATCGTGAGCGGTCGTAATAATGATGATAACATCCGGATCAATTTCATGGATTGCCTCAGACATTTCCAATCCGTCCATCTTAGGCATATTAATATCGGTAATAACGATTTGAGGACGATGACGTTTAAAAAGTTCTAACCCCTGTTCTCCATCTTCTGTGGAGATAACACGATCAAAGAATTTTTGAAACAGCACCGTGGCTTGAGCGTTCAGCTTTGCATTGTCTTCTACATACAACAACACGTATGATTGCAAAGAAGTTCTTAACTGTTTAAGCACATTAGCATCAGCCATTTATACCATCCTTACTCATAGGACAGAGAATAGCAAAACAACTCTTAAAATAGCTCTAAATCAACATACCCCAATTCATCATCAAAAAAAACTACCTACTATGATCGATTTAGCAACACTGATATTCACAGTTTTTCAGTATCTCAAGCCCAACAGTATACTCACATTTTTCGAATAATTCTTCGATATAAAACACCGTTGAGCAAACATAATAGAGTACTTTTTCATCTGATTTTTTGTCAAAATAACTTTGTGGAATGTTCTCTTTAAATACTTCCCAATAACGGTTGCTATTTTTTTCCTCTTTTGTCACTTCTAGAATAGAATCGATCACATCTGAAGCATGCTTATAACAATCAATATTCATAAAAGAGACATATCGATCGATCGATTCATCGTTAACGTGTTTCATTATTTTCCTTTGTAATGCTATTAGCATGTATTTTATACCAGAACGATAAGAACAATCCAACAAAAAAAATCTTAAAAAGTATTTTATTGATCAAAAAACGAACATTTTTGACAGTTGAATAATATCTCTCTCTTATTACACATTCATCGATCAATATGTCAATGCTTCGAATGAATCTGAATGGTTAATTTTTAAATAAAGTTCTTTCATTTAAGGTGAATACATTTAGAATAGGTTTTATTGACTTTTATGAAAAGAAATGCCTTTTATGCACTATTTTTTTGCCCTTATTCTCTTATTTTTTATCCCTATCAGCCTACACGCCAATCATACAGAGATTCATTTTGGTGTCTTTGCCTATTTGGGAAAAGAAGAAACAGCGCGAAAATATCAACCTCTCGCAGATTATCTCAGCGAAACCACCGGTAAAAAAATTATTTTAGAAGTGTTGACCCAAGAGGAGATGAACGAAAAAGTATCACGTAATGAACTCGATATCCTCACCACAAATCCCACTCATTTTTTAGTACTCAGACAACAATACGCTTTTAGCGGAGCCATTGCGACACTCGTAGGGTATTCCAAAGGGGTGGCGACTTCAGAACTCGCTGGTGTAATCGTTGTTCGTGCCGATTCCCCCATCCATTCTATTAGTGAGCTAAAAGCTAAAAGAATCGCTACACCTAGTACTAAACACATGGGAGGATTTCGTGCTCAAGCGTACGAGCTTTATAAGCACGGCATCAATCTCCAATCTAACCCATCCAATATTATAGAAACCAAAGGCTCCCATCAAGAGGTCGTTCAAACGGTACTAAAGCACAAAGCCGATGTAGGATTTATACGAGACGGCATCCTCGAAGAGATGATTGAAAAAGGGGAAATCAAAGCCAATGATATCCGTGTCATCAATGAACAAAACACTACCCATCCTTATATCGTTTCAACCAGATTGTATCCCGAATGGCCCGTATGTGCCCTTCCAACTATCGATGATGATGATTTGAAACTCATCGTAAGTGCCTTATTCACGATTCAGCCAATTCATAAAGAACTTTTAGACGCCGGAATCTACGGTTATACGATGCCGGCAGATTATCTCGAAGTAGAGCAGCTTGCAAGGGAACTCAGGCTCCCTCCATTTGATCAAACACCTTCTATCAGCTACCGCGATATATGGAACCAATTTGCCTTGAGTATTGCAATCATCGGGCTATTAATCACTCTCTTGATTTTATATTTTTTGCGTGAACGTTTTCTTAAAAAAACGCTCAAGGAGAATGAAGAGCGTTTTCGTCTATTGATCGAAAATATGAACAGTGGTGTCGCGATTTACAATGCTACGGAAGATGGTAAGGATTTCATTTTCAAAACCATTAATCCATCCGCCATGCGCATCGATCAAATAAGTTATGATCAAGTCATCGGCAAAAAAGTGAGCGAAGTTTTCCCAGGCGCCGAAGCAATGGGGGTTATGGATACCTTTAGACGGGTATATAAGACAGGAAAATCGGAGCATTTTCCAATCAGTTTTTATCAAGACGGAAAAATAGCCGGATGGCGGGAAAACTTTATCTACAAACTTCCAAATGGGGAAGTTGTCGCTGTTTACAATGATGTTACGGAACAAATGCAAACCCGAGTTGAGCTCGAAAAAGCCAAGTCTGATCTAGAAAAGGCAAATCAATCGCTACTCATTAAAAATGATCAACTTAAAGAACTGGCAATGATTGATGGATTGACTAAGATTGCTAATCGCAGGTTATTTGACGAAAGCTACGAGAAAAAATACCGTGAAACACTAAGAAGCAAAAAATCACTCGCCATTTTAATGATCGACGTCGATAATTTCAAAGCCTATAATGACCATTACGGGCATGCAGCAGGGGATGAGTGCCTCATTGAGATAGCTGCTTCTCTCAAATCATCACTCAAACGACCAACCGATATTGTGGCTCGATACGGAGGAGAGGAATTTGTCATTCTGCTCAAAGATATTGAGTTAAAAGGAGCAAAAAAAGTGGCGAATACCTTGCTCGAAAATATCAGGGCTCTAAATATTGTTCATGAATACTCCGATGCTGCGAGCTATGTCACGGTAAGCATCGGTTTGGCTTTCCAAGAACCCCAAGATTTCATTACAAAAGAAGAGTTGTTAAAACAAGCCGATGATGCCCTCTACAAAGCAAAAGCAAATGGTAGAAATCAAATATTTATGGTGGGGCAATCAAGATAAATTTCTGTTTTAAGGCATAATCTTCTACATTACCAATTACACACAAAAAATAAGTTATAATAATAAAAAATCTCAAAAGACACTCGGGTTTGGAAGTATGACTCTTTTTAAAAAAAATTTACGTTGGAAGTTATTGCTTCTGTTAGCTCTTTTGCTCCTTGGGGTCTCTTTTATCCTTACCCTCCAACATATCATTGCCTATAAGTCATTTTTACATAAAACATTCGAAGAGCAAAAAACACTTCTCAAAGACAACATGGTACTCAGAGCGAAGAGTCATACTGAATCACTGGCGTCTCAACTCGAAAATGAGTTGGCATCTTATAATTTTTCAAAATTCACCGACTTGGTACTCAACAGTATTTCGGAACGCCATAACTTAGAATATATATGTGTCCTCGATATGTCCGGTAAAATTGTACTCAGGTCTCCGGGAAATTTTAACGGATCAAATACACCTTTGGTAAAACAAACTTCCCCTTCTCAGTCCATCCAAACCACAGAGGCCCTCCACAATGGCCATCCTACCTTAGTTGTTACCAGAACTCTTTTTATGGGGGATGAGCCGTGGGGAAATTTAATAC
>NZ_JAQTYM010000064.1 GCF_028688295.1 Sulfuricurvum sp. | reverse complement strand
GAGCATCTTCCGCTGTTGCGCAAAGGGGAACCGAAAATATTCCTCGCGTATGATGGGGACAAAGCGGGACGTGCCGCCGCATACAAAGCCTCCAAGCTCCTTAGTATGTCAGGGTTTGATGGGGGCGTTGTTTTATTTGAGGGGGGACTCGATCCCGCCGATATGATTAAAAACGGTCAAATCGAACAACTCAATGCACTCCTCCATAAACCAATCCCTTTTATCGAGTTTGTTATCTCAGAGATGGTTAGTGCGTATGATCTCCAAGACCACAAGGCGAAAGAGACGGCACTGCACGAGAACATCGCGTTTCTCAAAACCCTCTCTCCGCTACTCCAAGAGGAGTATCGCCCTTTTGTTGCGTCGAAACTGGGGATTTCTCCTTCATTAATCCAAGTGGGACGAACTAACAAAAATGTTGCTGTACAACCGATCAATTTTTCTCATCACGATATTTGGGAACTGAGCTTTATCAAAACACTTTTAGAACGTCCCCATATCGCCAATACCTTACTCGATTTTATCGACGGCTCATTGCTGCAATATCACGGAAGTGAGTTTGAAGCGGCACTTCAAGGTCGTAGCGATGATCCCCGTCTCAGCGCACTGATGATTGATGATCGAATACGGACATTTGAGGGGGATGAGGGCTTGCGAGCAGAGCTTATCACTTTCTTGAGTGCCCATTATAATCGTGAACTCAAAAAAGTGACAACCCAAAATACGGTATCATTCGATCAAAAGTCGTATTTAATACGTCAATTTCGGGATAAAATTGAGCGTCTTAAACGGGGTGAACTCGTCCCGCTCACATAATTTAGGAACACAAATGAAAGCTATCGCATTATTCAGCGGCGGTCTCGACTCTACCATCGCGGCAAAACTCATCATTGACCAAGGGATCGAAGTGATCGCCTGTAACATCAACACAGGATTCGGTTCGACCAAAGACCGCCTAGCTCACATGAAAAATATGTGTGAACAAGTAGGCGCTGAATTTCGCAGTGTTGACATCCGTGACGAATATATCCGTGAAGTCTTATTTACCCCGAAATACGGCTACGGTAAAAATTTTAACCCCTGCATCGACTGCCATGCCAAAATGTTTGAAGTTGCCAAACGTCTAATGGAAGAGTGGGGAGCGAGTTTTCTGATCAGCGGTGAAGTTCTGGGGCAACGCCCAATGAGCCAAAATCGTGAATCGCTTGATAAAGTACTCAATCTAAGCAACTGCGACGGATTACTTTTACGTCCTATGAGTGCCAAATCACTTGAACCGACGATTCCCGAAATCAATGGTTGGGTAGATCGAGAAAAACTCGAAAACATTGTCGGGCGGAACCGTGAGCGTCAGATGGAACTGGCACAACAATTCGGATTAAAAGACTACGAAGCACCCGGTGGCGGATGTCTCCTCACCGATGAGAAGTTCTCCAACAAAATCCGCGATTTTATCGCTCATGACACATTTACCGTAGAGGATATACCAACGCTTAAATACGGTCGTCAGCTTCGTCTCCCCGAAGGAGCAAAGTTTATTATTGGACGTAATGCCGAAGATAACGACATTTTAGAAGCGATTGTAAACCCTAAATTTATTCATATCAGTACCGAACTTTTCGGCCCCCACTGTCTTATCACACGCAATGCAAGTAATAACGATAAAGTGTTAGCGGCAAAATTGATGCTAGCGTATTGTAAACAGGACTTTAAAGGGGAACAGACACTGATATTTGGTGAAGAAGCACTAACAACCGTGAGCGACATGAGCCGCCACGATGCACAGAAATACTTTATTTAACGCCAGAGGAGCAAAGCCCCTCCGTCTACGTTAACACTGTGTTTCCTTCGGCAGGAAGCCCGGGAAATTATTTGGTTACAGAGCAGCCATAACCCGCTTTTTTAACCGCGTCGCACATCGCCTCAGGCTTTGTACCATCTGAGGCTTTGACTTCCGCTTTACCCTCTTTGAGATAAACGCTTGACTCTTTAACCCCACTCACTTCATTCAATGTCCCTTTTACATTTTTAACACATGCAGGACAAGTCATACCGCTTACATTGAGCTTAACGAGCTGATCGGCACTTGAAACGGCGACTAATGCTACTAACGAGAGGAGAACTTTTTTCATTCACGAATCCTTTAAATAATTTCATGCTATTGTTTCATAGAACAGTTAAATTTGTGTTAAATCTTAACACTGTTGTAACAAAAATCATTTATGCTATTAATATTTACGAAAAGGTAACATTATGCAAGGTATCGAGTGGTGGCTTATAATTTCAATTGCATTTGCGGGGAGCTTCGGCCACTGTATTGGGATGTGTGGGGGATTTATCGTTGCTTATAGCTCCACCAAAATCGATTCAACGATGAGCAAAAGTGCGCAACTCATCCGTCACAGTGCTTATAATATCGGACGTGTTAGTTCCTACGTCATCTTAGGGATAATTTTTGGTGGTATCGGTGCATTGGTAAGTTTGAGTATGGAGATGCATGGAGCACTCTTTATCTTTGCCGGAATCATCATGATTATCACGGCACTCGGTATGTTTGGACTTTCTAAATTAATTCACTTACTCGAGCGAGGGTTTTCAAGTAATTCACTCTTTAAAACCCTTTTTTCTCGTCTTATCAAAAGTAAAACTATCGGAAGTTTTTTCGCTTTAGGGGTAATGAACGGCTTTTTTCCGTGTGGATTTGTCTTTTTCTTTGCCGCGAAAGCGGCTGCTTCAGCTTCGGTTATCGACGGGGGATTGATTATGGCTGCATTTGGTCTTGCAACCATACCAACTCTCCTCGCGCTAGGACAATCAGTGAGCTTTTTTAAAGAGATCGCATTTCGCCAAACGATGAACCGTATCGCAGCGTTAGCAATCCTCATTTACGGTTTTTACAGCATCTATTACGGTTTAGCCTACTTTTTTGATTTACCGTTGTAACGGAAGGGTAAAGTTAAAACAACTCCCTTCTCCTACAACACTCTCTACCCAAATTTCCCCTTCATGTAATTCGATAATCTTTTTTACAATTGCCAACCCTAGTCCCGTCCCTTTGATTGCATCGTTTTGATGTTCACGAATTTGCGTGAATGGATCAAAAAGCATCTCAAATTTTGCTTTTGGAATCCCGTGTCCATGGTCACAAAGGGAAAATAGTTCTCTTTGATCTTCGTGAGTGTATTCTAAAACAATACTCTCTCCCTCGGGAGAGAATTTAATAGCGTTTGTAATGAGATTGATCAGGACTTGCTTAATAAGCTGACGATCAGCATATATCTCTATCTCCTTATCCATTACAGCAATGCATGTCAATCTTTTTTTCTCTGCCATAGGCTCAGTTAACACCGTGATCTCTTTCATCAAATCATTCATGGAAAATAGAGTTTTATGAACTTCCATTTTACCCGCTTCAATTTTTGAAAAATCGAGAATCGTGTTGACCAATGAAAGGAGATTTTTTCCTGCCAGATTGATCTTATCAACAAATATTTTTACCGAATCAGGAGTATCAGGTTTTGCCATCAGCACTTGTGAAAATCCAATAATCGCATTCAGAGGGGTACGAAGCTCATGGCTCATACTGGATAAAAAAGCATCTTTTGCTTTATTGGCTTCTTGCGCCTGATTCATCGCAATAATCGCTTCATCACGTGAAGTGCGAAGCTCCTCTTGAGCTCGAAGTTCTTTATTTTGTTCTCTGAGTGAACTATTTGCTTCTTCGAGTTCCTTCGAACTGACATCAAGCGTCCTCTCTAGCATTCGACGTTCTTTGTCAACATCCTCATAAAAAGCACTGATACTCTCTAAAAATGGTGTTAACTCTTCGATCAATTCGGGTTTCATAAAACGCCTCATCTGACGCATCAAGAGCCGATGGTACACTTTATCGCCCATACTCAATCCTTATTCATAAATACTGACAAGTGTCATCGTTTGGTTATGCAAGGTACAACGGCTTTCCCCTTTTTCAGACAACTCTCCGTATGAATAAAAACCGGTAATGATTGCCTTGTCCCCTAACGTTTCTCGGATTATTTCGAGTTCTTCTTCACAAAGTTGTCCTAAAACTAATCGCCGTCCTACACAACTGACGGCAATTACTAAAAACGCTTCATTTTGATCGATCTTGGATGATTCAGCTGCTAATCCGGCATGTTCGATCAAAAGATCCATGTTGGTTTTGAGAAGGCGGCACAAATGCCCCTGAGGAACATCCCCTGCAAAGGTGAGACTTTGTGTCTCTTCATCTACCGCCAAAAGGGTACGAATCAAAGGGGTTGATTGTGTATTCTCGCGAACACTTATCGGAAAGCGTAAACCGCTTCCGGGCAAGTCTGCGGCAAACTCACCTAAATAGCTTTTATAGAGTTCCAATGCCGGTTTATCATCAATCGTATAAAGCACATTAGCGTTTGATTGTGTAATGACCCGTTCCGGTCCAAATTCATCCCATCCGGCAAAACAACCGCTTTTGGCACGCAATGTCTCACCGTAAAAACCGATAGCGGCAACCATACCTGTTTGCGCTGCACCTTGGGCGATAACATACGTCGTCCCAAAACGGGTTCCATCTCCCGCCAAACCGCCTGTTATAGTGACTCCCTGCGGTAACACTTCTGAAAACCCTCTGGCTAACGCACTCCCATTCACACTGAGTCCGTCTGATAAAATCAAAACGTGTTGCAAAGTCTCATCCATTAGTTTTCTTCCCAAATCCGATCCTAACGTTTCAACATCAACGTAATCTGTGACGAGACCGGATACGCAGCGTACTGATGATCGCTCAAACGTGATTGCTGTCGCTACGGCATCTTGATCACTGATAAGGGTATCCAAAACACTTCCTGCCGTACTCACACCCGCTATAACAGCGTTAGGAAAGAGTGAACGCAGCTCCTCAAACCATTCATCACTTAGAGATTTAGGATGATCAATAAAAACCAAAACCAAGTCGCTAGACAAACCCTCTATCGCGTTATATCCGCTCCATCCTGATGTTTCACTCCATCGAATTTGTTGGCTTCTCATCTTCTATCCCCTTTAATTGTTAGTTTGAACTCTCATTTTCTCTTTTATTTTTTCGATTTTATCGCATCAACCGCTTCATCAAAAGCATTACGATTTAATCCAAATCCTTCGATTGCTTCATGCGCGTCACTTAATGCTTTGTCACTTAGCTGATCTCTCAGATTAAGGGCTTTGCTTACCACGTTAAGTACCTGCGCGTAAGGATTTTTAGTACCTGGATTACTTATCTCTTTCAAGGCATCAGTCAATGCCGATTCAAAATTCCAATGTTCAAACATCATCGCCGCGATCTCATAACTGCTAAGCCCCAAATAACAGCGTTCTATCTCAACAATCGGTTTTCCATGAATTATCTCTACAGCAAACTTTTCAAATTCTCCCGAAGCAATCACCTTAAGAGATGCGGGAAGTTTTCCCAACTCCATCAAAAAAGCGCTGCTTTGCAAAAGCGGCAACATGCTTTTATCTACATTGCGATACCACTCCCGAACAAGAGCACTCTGCAGTGTTGAAAGATTACTTACGTCGTCAATCGTTTTAGCATAAGGGCTTAAATCAATCACCATTGCTTTCTTAATCGCATTCGCTGCTGCAAATCCTCGAATCATCGAAATACCAAACAACATCACCGCCTGTGGGATGGAAGATATCTCTTTACTCATACCGTACAACGGAGAATTCACCGATTTCAAAATATTGGCACTTAGCATCGGGTCACTCTCGATGACTTTTGAAAGTTCATCGATATCCGTATCATTACTCATACACAACTCTTGAATTTTCACAATAGATGCCGGTAGGGGGGGTAGACTTTTTATCTCTTCAGTCATATTCTTTCTCCTTATCCAATTCGTTTAGTTAAATAGTCGCAAATCTCTTGAATATGCGCTTTATTAAATATCCCCTCAACACTCTCGGTATCGGGGAGATGGGCAATCAATTTACTATCATCTTCTGCGGAAATAATAATAACCGGAATTCGGATCTGATTACGTTCCATAAACTGTAATACTTCCGAGCTGATTCCATCAACTAAAAAGAAATCGAGAACGATAAAGTCAAATTTTTCCTCTTCTAATAATTCTTTAGCTTTGTTGACAGAATTCGTCACCACCAGATGATAATATTCACTCAAGCGATCAATCAACATCTTTTGATATTCCGGCGCATCCTCAACGATCAACATCCGTTTAGCTTTTTCATTGGATGATACATAACGTTCTAATGTGTTTTGGGTTTGGGATACTGGAATAGTAAAGTAAAAACACGACCCTTTACCCGGTTCACTTTCAACCCACAAAGCTCCACCGTGTAAATCTTCGATAATTCGTTTAGAGATGGCCAACCCCAATCCCGTCCCTTTAGAAGATTTTTGAAATGGATTTTCCACCTGAGTAAAAGGATCAAACAACGTAACAATATCTTTGGCCTCAATTCCGATACCACTATCACACACCCCAAATCGATACACCCTTTTCTCATCATCAAACTCAACAGACATACTTATATCGCCCCCCTCGGGGGTAAATTTGATCGCATTACTCAGAAGATTCAAAAGTACTTGATGAATCAACTGCCGATCAAGATAAAGCCCTAAAGAGATCATCTCCGAATAGTGAAAATGGATCGATTTTTTCGATGCCATCGGTTCGATGATAGTCGCCACATCACGCAACATCCCCGAAACAATAATTACATCAGGCTTAAAGGTCAGTTTACCCGCTTCAAGTTTTGCGAAATCGAGAATCGTATTAACGAGAGTAAGAAGATTATTCCCTGCGATTCCGATCTTATCGATATAAGGTTTCAGATTTTGAGGCAGTGTCTGATTCATCCCCAAAATCTGAGAAAATCCTATAATCGCATTGAGCGGTGTACGAAGTTCATGGGACATGTTAGCTAAAAACATATCTTTGGACTGACTCGCACGCTCTACTTGGTCAACAAGCTGAATCAACGCATATTCTCTCTCTCGACTATGGGTATTTTGACGAATAATTTCAAGTAAAATCTTGATAATTTCTACCATAAATACTTTATTTGGGACAGGTTTAATAGCGACAGCGACATTCATTCTCTTATTTTTCAAAATAATTTTTTCATAAATATCAAATTCAATCTCTTTAGGAAAATCATAAAATCCTATATAAAGTTCTTCAATACACCAGCCCAATATCTGCTCTAATTGTGATCGAAGTTTCTCCTGCACCCCTTCTAATATCTCTTCCGTGTCACGGTTGATTGCTCCATCATGAATCGATTGGGTACATGCTTCCAAGAATGCAATCCCCGAGTGAACACCCAGATACGATGTAGCGGATATTTCATCCAATGGTTTGTCAATAACGGTATAAAGTTCCGCTGAAGATTTTTCGAGCCTCTGTATGATATTTTTTACTCCATCTTCATCTTTTTTAATAGGCGAAATTAATGCTTCAACAGCTTCGTGATATTCATGATGCAAAGCACGTACTGTCTCTAAATTAATTCCAAATCCCTCAAGCAAAGGTTGTTTATCAGAAAGTTCATCCATCAAAGCACTAAAAGGGCAACTCTCTTCAGTATGAAACTTAGGAATTATCACATCCTCGTATTGACTGCTCTTGTAATAATTCATTACTTTTTTCTGATTCTGTTTATGGATCGTTAACGCTGCATACAATTTATCAAAGATATTCAGAATTTCGTTCTCTTTTTTTAATTCATCTTGATATTTCGCATAACGTTCAAAATAACTCTCATTCATCACTGTTTCCGAAATATGGAGCATTTTAAAAATGATTGCCATATCCTCACGAATTTGTGTATTCACTTCACTCAAACTCACAATAATTTCATTAAGAATATTGAATCCGCGAGACACATGTGCAGCCTCAAGGCCTATAGCAATATGAATATCTCCAATTTGGCGAGTTCGATCAAGAAGACGCTCATCAAAAGGGTGAATAAATAATGAACTCAAATATTCAGACTGCATTCGAATGAGGCGCGGTACATCTGCTGAGGAGAGGATACTATGATAAATAGGATCTTTTAAAAGATAGTGGTTGTACATACGATCATAAACCAACGCTGAAAACGAATGGATATACGTTCCCACTTTCTCACGCTTTGCCATCTGATCTTCATTTAAACCAAAAATAGCAATAAGCGAAGAGACATCAACCGACTTATACATCAACATCCCCCAGCTAACAAATACGGATCAAGCACTGCTTTCATATCATCCATATCGATAGGTTTTGAGATATAGCGCTCAAATCCATGTAAAAGAAGCTTCTCTTTGTCTCCACTGATTGCAAAAGCGGTAACACAGATCATAGGAACATTCAATCCTAATTTTTTGACTTCAGTGACCAATTCATATCCGTTCATGAATGGCATATCAACATCGGAGAGAAGCAGATCAAACGATCCATTCTTAAGCTTATCAAGCGCTTCCATCCCATTTGAGACAATCTCCATACTGACATTCGGATAAAGAATTTCAATCATTGCCTGCACAACCATTTGATTGTATTCTTCATCCTCAGCTATTAAAATATGCACTCTTGCTCCTTATTGCAATTGATCGATCAGGCTCATAATTGAAGGGGTCTCTTCTTCATCAGGAAAGGCCTCTTTAATTTTTAAAAATTCATCTAAATTTTTGATAAATAGGTCAACTAATTTGGCATCAAAATGGGTCCCTGCCCCTTCTTGAAGTATCTCAACCGTTTTTGCAATACTGAACGCCTTTTTGTAAACGCGTTCAGAACTAAGGGCATCAAATACATCTGCAATCGAAACAATACGCGCATGTATGTGAATATCTTCACCTGAAAGTCCTGCAGGATATCCGGTCCCATCGATTTTTTCATGATGCTGCAAAGCGATAACTCGTCCTGCCTCAATCACCGGATAATCACCATCCGTTTCGAGCATCTTTCCGCCCAATGTTGCATGAAGTTTCATGATATCAAACTCTTCAGGAGTAAAACGGCCCGGCTTGAGAAGGATCTGATCTGGTATAGCTACTTTACCAATATCATGTAAAGGTGAAGCATAAAGAATCAATTCTACCTCTTCACTCGGTAATCCAATGAGTTCCGCAAGCTTTGCAGAGTAATGGCTCATCCGTTTGATATGCATTCCAGTTTCCATGTCACGATACTCAGAGGCTTTTCCTAATCTTGCTGAAATTTCATATTCAGTCTTTTTTGCTAGAGACAAAGCTTCTTGAAGCTCAGAGGTACGCTGCTGTACTTTCTCTTCAAGTAAACGATTCATATCTCCCAAATCGTCTTGATACTCTTTGATCTTTGCATAATTAAGTGTGCGGAGTTTTAGTTCTTCAACATCGATTGGTTTCGCTAAAAAATCGCTTGCTCCAGATCGAAGCGCACGATGTTTCTCTTCCGAGTTAGCCGTCACGACAATCACCGGTATTTTTGACCATATCTGACTGCTTTTTAACCTCGTGAGAGTTTCAAATCCATCCATAACAGGCATCGCCAAATCCAAAAGAATAACACGGTAATCAGGATCAGATAACAAGAGATCAAGCGCTTCTTGACCGTTTATCGCACGTGTAACTCTTACATCGGAAATTTCCATAAACGCCAATTCGATCAAATCAAGATTAAACTCCTGATCATCGACAGCAAGTACCTTTATTATTGACATACTGAATAGACTCCCGATTCGGCCAAATCATCATAACCGTTGTTGTTAAGTGTACTCCTAGTCGTTTTAAAGAATTATTAGTTTGAGTAAATTAACGCTATACTAATCCGAACATTTTTTTTGAGGAGTCAAAATGGCGGGTGTATTATTTTCATTTTATAATTTTGCATCATTAATCGATCTCAATATCGGCATATCGGATCGGCTAGATGAGAACCGTTCAGAGAGTTTTACGATTTTGTTTTGTGATTTTTCGAAAATTTCGCAAGAGTTGATTGATACAAATCTTCCTAGTCTACTCCGGACTTCCGATTCTATCGTCCACAGTGAACATTACTACTTTTTCGTTATGCCCTATACCGATCGATACGGATGTGGCATTGTTAAACGAATGATCGAAGATTTATTCGCCGAATCTATCCGGTCAGCCGCCGTTTGCTATCCCTCAAACGGAGAGAATGCACTAGAATTACTCGAATCACTTCATTTGGAAGTAAAAAAACTGCATAAAATTGATTTAGATTGCCTCTACAGCGCCCTCAATAAAGAGCCTTAAGGCTCATTTACTACCTTGAAGAGCTACAGGGCGAAACGTGTGGTAAGGAGAGTGTTTATAAAATTCGATTGCTTCGTGGAGATCGCTTTTGCGAATTAAATTTTTATCATAGAGATAAACATTGGTAGAAATTTTCTCACACGGTTGAGTGCTACACGGTACGGGTTCAACCTTTTCAAGCGTTGATGGAGTAATCGTTACAACACTATTTTCTTTAGAGGATACAACCATTGCAACGCCCTCTTTTTGAACAGATGTTGATGTATCGTTGACTGCCGTAATCTCCTCTTTTTTAGGGGTAACTACTGTCGCATTCGACTCTTTCATCGCTACTTGTTTCTCAGTACCTTTGCTTTCGCACACTGTTGGTGTTACACGCTCCGCTGAACGGACAAATGCGTCTTTGCTGATCGCTTTGGCTTTTTTCATATCGACTTTAGCTGCTTTAACCGACGGATATTTACCTACGGTGACGATATTGCACGTCCCCTCTTTTTTCTTGCTCATCACAAGAGCAGTTTTTTGTACCTTTTTTTCAAAAGCGGGAGTGATCGAAGCCTCTTTTTGGGCACTGATCGTCTGAATCGTAAATTCTTCCGCACTCAACACTACACTGACAACACCGAAGATCATTATTAGGGCTAACTTTTTCATGTCACGTATATCGGCACCTTGCTTTAAAAACTTTACTCTATTGTATCTCATTGACTTTTAAGAGCCCTAATCGTATAATGGCGCTCCAATATCTTTGGGCCCTTAGCTCAGCTGGGAGAGCGCGTCGCTGGCAGCGACGAGGTCAGCGGTTCGATCCCGCTAGGGTCCACCAACTATATTTCCATCCTCATCCGAAATCATCCAGAAAATCCTCAAAAACTCCCAATTTATGGCCATTTTGTTCATAAATCCAATCCAGTATCATACGGCTCAATCCGACCAAATCCGCAAGCTTAATGTAGTTTTTAACGTAGGTTAATATAATTTTAGAAAACAATATACAGTTTTAACCTACATTAGAGGGTTGGTTGTGGGAAAGAAAAAAGTAAAACCACTATGTGACACAGAAATAAAAAATGCCAAGTCAAAAGACAAAAAATACACTCTGTCCGATGGAAATGGGCTACAACTACTTATCAAGCCCGATGGGAAAAAAATTTGGGAAATTCGTTACACACTCAACGGAAAGCCAAAAGCAACTACGATAGGAAATTATCCGCTTATAACATTAGCTGAAGCACGAGAACGACGAAATACTTTTAAAGCAAAAATTGCAAATGGAATTGACCCAATACAAGAGAAAAAGCAAATTAAAGCTCTTATTGAAGAGAAAAAACTTGAGAATGAAGCTCTCCATAGTGGTCAATTTCACCTTGTAGCGTACGGATGGCTCGATACACTTAGCAATGATGAAACAACCACAAAAAAGCGTCGCCGAGCATTTGAGCGTGATATTTTTCCCAGCTTATGTGAATATGACAAGCAACATGCCATTGTCTCTTCAAGACATATCAACACCATTACTCACGGCGAGCTATTGCGAATCATCAATGAGAAGGAAAAAACAGCAGCAGAAACTGCACGTCGTCTCCTTGCCGATTGTAACCGTCTCTGGCTCTATGCAATCAGCCACGGCCACGCCTCTTTTAATATCACCACCAATATCAGTAAAAAAGACGCTCTTAAAAAGCCGGTTAAAAATCATTACCCAAAGATCACCGATAAAAAGATATTAGGGGAACTTCTCAGGGCAATTGATGAATATAAAGGTAGTGTCGTCGTGCGAAATGTCCTTCGTTTGGTCTCTATCATACCTTTGCGCGCCGATAACCTCTGTAAGCTCAGATGGAATAACATAGATTTTGACAAAGCAATAATCACCATCAAACGATCTGAAATGAAAGTAAAAAACAAAACCCTTCCTGATTTTGTATTACCTCTGCCAAAACAAGCGATCGCTATTTTAAAAGAGACGCAGGAAATGACAGGATGGGGAGAATGGGTCTTTCATGGAGTCACAAATTTTAAAACCCACATAGGCTTAGAAAGTGCAAATAAAGCACTGAGACTCATGGGGTTCATCGATGAAGTGAATGGACGCAAACAAACACTTCACAGCTTCCGGGGAACATTTCGATCACTTAGCGAAACACACGCTCGTGAGCATGGAGCTAGTTTTGAAACAATGGAAAAAGTGCTCGATCATCAAGAAGCCAATCAAGCCGTCAGAGCCTACACTCACAAAGCTGATTATACTGAGCAAATGCGAGAACTTTTACAATGGTGGGCGAATTTTTTGGATGAAATAAAAAATCAACCAAAATTCAACTCACCTTTGACTGCATGAATGCTTACCGAACTATTTGAACTTTAGTCTATTCTTTCGAATATGAAATTTTTGAGTGCGCTCTTTCTCTTCATATTCTCCAATTGTTCATATCCGAAATCCAGATACTCACCATCAATCTCTATGCCATAGATATCCCGTTTTAGGGTAGGATTGAATTTTGAATGATATTTATACTGTACTAAATAAGGATTGTGCCGATCCATATTTTTGATAGGTGAATGTTGACGGGCATTCAATTCAACGATAGCGAATTTGACAAATCCTTCAAGCTGATCATCTTCAAGATAGAGCAATCGTTGAACAATCTGCTTGAAGATCGTAATATTGATAATTATCTTATTTTTAACCGATGCACATGCTGGAGTGAAGCTTCCCTTGATATTGGTATTTAGAACT
>NZ_JAQTYM010000010.1:42714-58653 GCF_028688295.1 Sulfuricurvum sp. | reverse complement strand
TATCAAGACTCATAAAAAAGCCCTTTATAATGATGTTGTAGAGAACAAAATTATAGTTAAAAGTGCCTATTTATGGGCTTTCGTAGATAGATTAAACTTCAAAATCTATGTGCGAAAGTTGAGTAAGTAAATTGAACCCTACTGCTTTTTCATTTCCTTCAAGGGGGACAACATGTTTGATAATACCATCTGGAACAAGAGCGATTTCAGAAATAAGAGGGTAATGGGCGATGATTTTTTTCGCGATGAATTCAAAATCCTTGCTACTCCCGTCTTCCTGAACCGTCGAAGCAATCGTATAGCTCAATGCCATAATTTGATCGATATCTTTATGTAAACGAAAAGCATTCTCAGTAGAGATATCTTTAATGTGATGTTTTATCTCATTTACCCGCATCCCATCAAGATGCCAAATCACGCTTCCGGATAGAATGGCGGTTAGGAAGAAAATAAATATCCCGACTTTCCATTCTTGTGTTCGAAGGGTGCCGATTGACAAAGAAAATAGAGAGCCTAACATTCTAAAAAACCTTTTCCCGGACGTTTGAAAGCATCTTGGTTATGAAAAACATTATAACATCGTTTAGGTAAAACCCATTCGCTTGAATTTGGATTTAGTAAATTGTTCATCATTGAGTGTCAAAAAGCGATAGATGTTGGATATGGAAGAAAAGCTCAAAATTTTCAAAGCGTTGAGCAATGAGATCTGCTTAGTGTAATTGTAGCTTAGATTATCGGCTCACGGGGATATTTTGTTAGAATTACAGATCATAATTATCCATAAATGACGATATAAATGGATATGATGGTATATTTTAAGAAGTAGGTGTGAGGAAGTAGGTTTTATGTTAAAAAAATTTATCAAATGTTGTCGTAGAAATTTTTTATTACAAATAACTGTTCTATTTCTTCCTATTGCGATAGGGATCATCGGGGTAGCTCTTTACAATTATGATGCTGAAAAAAAACAAGAATATAGACTGAATGCATCGAATCAATTTGCAATTTTGAATATGGGAAAAAATTCTATCACTCAAGCTTTGGATAGAGTTAAGTATGATGTTCAGTATCTTTCTCATTATCATGAATTTGAGGATTATATTATGACCGGCTCATCTGAAAAGGTGGAGGACCTGAGTCATGATTTCAAATTTGTGATGGGAAATCGTCGTGTTTATGATCAGATTCGATGGCTCGATGAAAGTGGTATGGAACGGTTGCGAATCAACTTTAATAGGGGTTCTCCTACTCTTATTGATTCTAAATATCTTCAAAATAAAGAAGGGCGTTACTATTTTTCGGATGCAATGCAGCATAAGGCAGGGGAAACCTATTTTTCTCTATTTGATCTGAATGTGGAGAATGAAAAAATAGAAACTCCCTATAAGCCGATGATCCGTTCTGCGACACCGGTTATAGGTAAAGACGGTCATAAAAAAGGGATATTTATCATCAACTATTTAGGGGATGAATTAATCCGTAAATTCATTGATGCCACCTCTCTTTCGAATGGGGATGTGATGTTGCTCAATAGTGATGGGTACTGGCTAAAAGGGGTGAAAAAGAGCGATGAATGGGGTTTTATGTTCAATCGCAATCATCTATCCCTTGCACATCGCTATCCATCTGTATGGCAGCGGATTAGCAAAGCGGAAGAGGGGCAATTTGTCGATGAAAAAGGGCTATGGTCCTTTATGACGATTCGTCCATCGGTAAATATCAAAGACCCGATATGGAAAGCCGTTATATTACTTCCCACAGAAAAACTTTATATTAAAACCGATGCTTTATTAGTCCGTCTTTCCATCTTAACGGTACTGGGGCTAGTACTGGCCGGGATCGGGAGCGTTTCGTTGGCTTATTTCTACCGTAAAAAACAGCTGACACTCAATGAACTTTCCAAATTGCATCAAAGAACGGAGGGGATTTTACGCGCTGTTCCTGACATGATTATGCAAGTCGATATTGAGAAACGGTATGTTTGGGCTAATCATATCGGGATCGAGTTTTTTGGAGAAGAGGTAATCGGAAAAGAGGCTTCTTTTTATTTCGAAGGGGAACAAGATGTTTATACGATTGTTCAGCCTCTCTTTGATGGTGAAAATCATGCTGTTTATGTCGAAAGCTGGCAGCGGAGACGTGATGGTGAAAAACGTCTTTTGGCGTGGTGGTGTCAAGCTCTTTGGGATGAAGGGGGAAGTGTCACAGGAACCTTGTCGACGGCTCGGGATATTACCGAGGAGTATCAAATTCAGAAGAACTTGCAAGAGTCTGAAAAGAAATATAAAAATCTTGCTAAAGCGATGGAACAGGTCGATGATATTTTGTATATCACAGATAAATTTGGCAATATTTCGTATGTAAACGGTGCATATTGCCGTCATACGGGCTATACCCAAGCGGAAGTTATCGGAGTAAATTCGCGTATTTCAAAATCGGGAATGCATGATGTGTTATTTTATAAAGAGCTGTGGAGAACAGTCTTAAGCGGGGAAGTCTATCGTAATACGCTGATCAACCGAAAAAAGAACGGTGATTTGTATTATGAGAAAAAAACTATCACTCCACTCAAAGATGATAATCAGCAAATTGTTGGGTTTATTTCAAGTGGAAAAGATGTTACACAAGAGACGATGTTACATCAGGAAGTGGAGCGTATCGCTATGATCGATAGCCTCACAGGCATCTATAACCGTCATAAGTTTGAAGAATTATTTGCACTCGAAAGTGAGCGATCCCGTAGGTTTTCATCCCCTCTTTCAATGATAATGATTGACCTAGACCATTTTAAATCGGTGAATGATAGGTACGGTCATGATATCGGAGATGATGTGCTGAAGGGAGTGGCTTTAGTGATACAGTCGAATATCCGGAAAAATGATATTTTTGCCCGATGGGGAGGTGAGGAGTTCTTGATTTTAAGTCCGGGTACGAATCCAAAAAATATCCATGAACTTGCCGAAAAATTGCGCCACGCAGTTGAACTAGCCATTTATCCGGAAGTCGGGCGGATTACGATCAGCTTAGGAATCAGTACTTTCACTAAGGATGACTCTTTTAATGAGTTTTTTAAGCGTGCGGATGAAGGGCTGTATATCGCAAAAGCAAACGGTAGAAACCAAGTGGGCTCTATTGAGTGACTTTTTTTTACTTTGATACATAAAGCCAAAAGGTAAAAGTTTCGAGTACAAGGAGCATTAAAAACCCGATTTTATAAAAAGTAATAGGGGAACGTTCGATCAGAGGTGTCGAAGTACAAAAATAGGGTTTTACTTTTTCGGGTGATTTAAGATCGTAAAAAAGTTCGGAGTAGTGGGTATAGCGTTTTGATGAATCGATGGCAATAGAGCGCATTATAATGGAATCGAGCCAAAGCGGGATATTGTTGTTGAGTTTGGCGGGGCGTTTGGGTGATTTAAAGGAGGGGGTTTGAAACGGTTCAATCTCTCCGTAGGGAAATTTTCCCGTAAGCGCCCAATAGAGGGTGACCCCGATCGAGAAGATTTCGGTTGATTCGTTAATAACACTCTCATTAAATCGTTCAGGTGCGAGATAGGTAGGGGTTCCTGCGCGGGAATTGGATGAGAAAATCTCGACGATGGAGCCAAAATCGACCATTTTAAATTCGACTCCCGCTTCACCATCTCGTTGGTAAACGAGGATATTCTCAGGCTTTATGTCTCCATGAACAAGTCCTAAATGGAGGAGATGAGCTTCGGCTTTATGGAGAAATTTTCCCAAAGCTATGGCATTATCCACCGACAATGTACGGTTTTTGAGATACTCTAACAGATTCACCCCCTCCACCAGTTCCATCAGGTAATAGCGCATGCTTCGCACCTCTGGAACCCATGCATGGCCGAAAGCTTTATGGCTAATCTGTTTGGCATACCATGCTTCATGGACAAAGGCATCGAGTGATTCCTCATCATCCGCTTTCAGAGGAAATTTCATCACATACCGTTTTGAGTCTTTACGTACTTTCCAAATACGTTTATGCTCCATCATAGGAGAGAGGAGAGTATAGCCGTCAATGATTTGTCCCTCACTCAGGGTTTCGGGGATGATGAGCGGGGCATGTTTGATCGCATAGAGTGGATCGAGAGATTCGATACGGAAAATCTGGAGGCTCATATCATCGCGATCTTTTGGCTCGCAGGTTTGGGAAGCATTATGAATGATGGTTGAAGCACCTAATCCCTTTTGAATTAAATCGCTAAAGCTGCTTTCTTCTAAGAGATTATAAACACCGTCACTGCAAAGAATCAGAATATCACCGACACCGATAGGGGTAGAGAGGATAGAGAGCTCGATATTTTCACTCAAACCGCATGCTGAGGTTAAGACATGGGACATGTACTCATCATCCATCGTGTGATCCGTGCTAAGACGATGGAACTCTCCATTTGCTTTGAGCAGATAGATACGTGAATCACCGAGATTGAGGGTGTAGAGTGTTTCCCCTTCGATTACCGCCAGACAGAGTGTCGTGAGGAGTTCAATCTTCCCATACTGGGTCATTGACTCTTTAAAGAGGAGAGAATTGATATGGCGGGTAAAGACCTCCATCGTTTTGGGGATATCCCAAGCACGAGGGCGGTTTTTGAACTGATCGATGAAAAATTTGACGCATTGACGGGCGGCAGTCCCCCCGCGTGCGGCACTTCCGACCCCATCACATAACACGCTCACCAGCAGAGCATTATCAATGATACTGTAGGCACAGGCATCATCCCCTGTGGTAGCGTCTTTGGGGAGGATGAATTCGGAAGATTGGAGAGAGAGCATAAAAAGCCTTGGTCTTGATATTTGTTATCCGTTCGTGGTGAGCTTGTCGAACCATGAACCCTTCGACAAGCTCAGGGCGAACGGGGATTATTATATCCGCGCGCCGGAAACGGCGCCCCATGTTGTACGCCATCGTGTTTTAACCAAACTGATTCCCGATAAGGCAATCATCGTCATTACCGCAAAGATTACAAATCCTGCGGCATAGCCATCAAAGGCTCCTTGTGACCATCCGAAGGTTTTGATCAGAGCTGTTCCGCCTAATCCCCCTGCCATACCGATCAGACCGGTCATGACGCCGATGTCTTTACCGAAACGTTGAGGTACGAGTTGGAACACCGAACCGTTTGCCATTCCCAAATTCGCCATGATCAAAAACATCACGACAATCGCTGCCCAAAATGGCAATGTGACAAATGCACTGATAAGAGCAAGGATTACAATACTGCCATAAAAAACATAAAGCGATTTAATCCCCCCCATTTTATCAGCGACGGCACCACCGACGGGACGAAGCAATGCCCCGGCAAAGATGCAGAGCGCACCGAAATATCCGGCGATCACTTTGACATTGCTCTCATCCATGACATTTAGACCAAAGGCTGACATATCGGCTTGGTAGGTGTTCATCAGATACACTTTCATGTAGTTGGCAAACCCGATAAACCCTCCAAAACTGACGGCATAAAAGAGGTTAAACCACCATGTATCGCGATCGCGCATCAGTTTCATATAATCACCGAGCTTTTTAGGATTGGCTTTATACACCGATGAGGGAGCATCTTTTGCCATAAACATATAGGCGATGAGGACGATAAAGGATAGTACTCCGCCGACGAGAAAGACCGAAGGCCATCCCCAAATCTCGGCAATCTTCGGGGCAAACAAAAAGTCGATGACAACACCGATGTTACCGGCACCTGCGATTCCTAAAACTGTCCCTTGTAGACGCGGCGGATACCATTGACCCGCTTGAGGGAGGGCAACGGCGAACGATGCACCTGCGAATCCTAATCCCAATGCCACGAATAACAACTGATCATACGTGATACTCTCAGCCGCTAGGTATCCGTAAAACAGTGTTGCGATAACAATCACCTGCGAGACCAAAGCCGTCTTTTTCGGCCCGAATTTATCGACGAAAATCCCTAACACCAGACGCAATATCGCTCCTGCGAGAACCGGAACCGCGAGGAGTGTTGCCATCTGGTCGTCATTCATCGTAAAACCGCGTGAGGTTAAAGACTCATTGATCTCGGTAGCCAAAGGCCCGAGCATCGTCCACATCATAAAACTAAAATCGAAATACAAAAAAGCGGCAAACAGCGTTGGCCAATGCCCCTCTTTTTTTAAATCACCGAATTTCATCTCTTCTCCTAATTAGGATTTTTTTATCTGAAATAATTGTAGTTCAATAATTGAAGAAAAAATGGATATGGATGATTAAAAATTAAGCACACATTGCACAAACATTTTTGTGATACAATTATTTTAGTTATTAAAAATAGGAGTTTCTCATGCTCAAAGAGTTTAAACAATTTCTCATTACCGGAAATGTTGTCGATATGGCTGTAGGGTTTATTTTTGGTGCGGCATTCGCTACGGTTGTTAAATCATTGGTTGCTAACATCATTATGCCTCCGATCGGGTTGCTAATGGGTGGAGTTGATTTTTCATCGTTGTTCATCGCATTGGATGGAAAAGAGTATGTTTCATTGGCAGCCCTAGACGCAGCAGGAGCTCCTGCTATCAAATTGGGTGTATTTATTAATGATACGATTTCATTTTTGATTTTGGGATGGGTTATGTTTATGATGGTAAAAGCGTATAATAAACTCAAAGCCGCAGAACCAGCAGCTGAGCCAGCGGCTCCAACTACTAAAGTATGTCCTGATTGTGCGATGGATATCCCGCTTGCGGCAAAAAAATGCCCTCATTGCGGGACTGCACAATAATTGTTGTGTTTAGGCGGTGGTGTCGAGAACACTTCCGCCTAAAGAACTGATTTTATCATCGATTTTAGCGAGTGCTTTGTCCAGTGTTTCATACGAAATATCAGGGAGTTTCTCTCCCCAAATTTGCTCCGCTTCGTTAAACCCGCGAATGATCCCCTCACGACCTGCTTTGAGTCGTTCAACATCATCTCCTCCCCCCATGAGAACAAAATCAGCTAAACGCTCAGACGTTTGAGTAACCCCAAAAAATCCTTCTTCACTGACAAGTGACGCAGCTTCATCCGGATTCATATCAGCGATTGCTTTACCGCTATAACCGATCGCTGTAAAATCGATTGAGCTAAGAATATCTTTAACCTTGTCCAAATCGAACGGAGCACTTTGGGCTTGGAGGTTACTCGATGAATAGCTCTCGATTTTGAGGCTGTATTCGACGAGATAAGCTTGGGAGAGGGTTCTACCTGAAATCTCACCGCTTTTGATTTTTTCTTTAAAATCTTGGGTCTCTTTGTCGTTTAATCCCAACGCGCTTTGGCTGTATGGGTTAATAGATGTACCGATTCCAATTTGCATCATTGCTCCTTTTGGACTGTATAAATACATATCGGCCAAAAAAATATAATTTGTATTGTACTCAAGTACAATAGACGGCATATCTTTTAGTCGGCATAATGGTTGTATAAAAATATCATTGAAGCGTGGTTTTGGATCACTTTTTGCTGTTTTGCATATATATGATCTCAATCATTAAAGAGTCTTTAAAGAATTGTCGATATTACTTTATAGACGTGTTTTAGTGTCATTTATAAAGTATGATACATTTCTTTCAATAAAAAGGATCCCCCATGGCAGTAGCAATTGCAGATAAAGCCCATATTCTTGGAACAACAGATGATTTAATCGATAGCAGTGCAGCGATAGCAGCTGGACTTACGTTTGTTACAGGTGATACGTTAACGATTAGCGGTTTGACCGAATACGACACAATAGGGATTAAAACAGGAAGTGGTGCCTCTCAAGTACGCCTTGTTACTGCGACGAATACGATCCAATACAGTTCCGATACCGGATCGACATGGAGTGATATCGGTACATGGGATGGGGGTGATGGTCGTACATTGGGGATTACTTTTCTTTCTACTCAAATTTCTGTTACGACTGCAATTGTTGAGACACTTTTACAGTCTCTAACAATCAAAGCCGATACAAGCGGTACCGTTGCTGATGCGCGGACGTTAACATATACGTTTGGGGGAACGTATACTGAATCGGATACTTCTGCATATTCGCTTGTGGGGAGCGCAAGTGCCGATACGATTATTTACTCTACCGGAGCGATAGCGTTTGATCCATTAGCGGGTGATGATGTATTGCTTGTTAAAACGGGTATGGGTGCTTTGACACTTGATATGAAAACAGCTAGTCAGCTTGAAAAATTTGAAGTACTTAATGCTACCGATGCCAACAGCGCAATCAATTTGACGTTGGGAAGTACGATTAAAACGGTTACACTAGGTTCAGCAGCTGATACGATCACTATTGCAACTGCTGCAGATATGGGAACTGTTAGCGTAAACGGTGGTGCTGGACGAGATATTCTAAATGTGACAGCCGCTGTAACGTTGGGTGATACCGATTTGTCAAAATTGACTAGTGTTGAGATTTTAACGCTTTCAAATAATGCGAATAGTGTCACCTTGGGTGCGTCCAATAGTATTGATACGATCAATGGAGGCACCGATATTGATACGATCGATGCTTCGGCACGTACGGTTAATACCGCCGCTTCAGGTTTTTACGATTTGGTTATTAATGCCGGTGCGGGTGCCGATATCGTCAAGCTGAGTGGAGGAAATGACAAAATCCTTTTGGGTGATGGTGATGATACCTTAACCGTAACAAGTACAAATTTAGACAGTGACGATTATGTCGACGGCGGTGCAGGGACGGGTGACAAAATCATCCTCAATGGTGTCAGTATTACCGATACGGCATTTACAAATGTATCGAATGTAGAAGTTTTGGAAGGGATCGCAACGACGACAACGGTCACATTGGGTGATAAAGCCAAAGCCGCAGGGATAACCAAAATCGATTTGGCGACTACAGCGGCAACCGGTGCGGCTACGGTAGATTTGTCTTCGATGACCACAGACGCTGCATTTACTATTTTAGCAGGTTCAGGTGGAACAACCGTTAAAATGACCGCAGCTAATCTGGCTGCTGGTAATGATACGATTACCGGTCATGCAACCGCTACAGCTGATTTTGACACTCTTGAAATCACGACAGCAGGTACAGCGGCAATCGCAGCAACGATTACACAGATTGAAACACTAAAACTTTCTTCAGTGACTGGTGATTCTTCGGTCACATTGAATGCGTCAAATGACTTTACAAAAGTCGATGCAACTGCCGCAACAGGGAATATTACGGTCAATGCATCAGCAGAAACCACTGCACTGATTATAAATACTGGAAGTGGTGCCGACGTTATTACTGCGGGTAATGGAGACACTACGATAGCTTCTGGAGATGGGAATGATACTATCACTGCCGGAACAGGGACGAACACTATCGGAACAGGTACAGGAGATGATACGGTCAATCTGTTAGCGGGAACCGATACGGTCACTCTAGGAGCCGGAACCGATACCGTCAAAGTTGCGTATGATGATTTTACAAGTGCCGATACGGTAACCGGAACTGGTGATGTTACGCTTGAGTTTACCGATGCGGTAGTTGATGGAACTGCAACAGTTGAATCGAAAATGGCAGGTGCTGCAAATGCCATTGATATTATTAAATTAGGTGCAGATGCCGCTCAAACAGTAACCCTGGGCGCGAATGCAAAACTCTCCGGTATTACACAAATCGATGGTACTGCTATTGTAACAAACACTAATGCATTGACTGCTGATTTAACTGCGTTTGCCACTACTGGTGTGACGGTAAAAGGTGGTACAGGTGATGATGTCGTAAAAATGATTGCTGCCGATTTCGGAACTACCACGTCTATTCAGGGGGGTACTAATACCGCTGTAGGTGATACGTTAGAAATCACTGATGAAGCAACGTTGGCGGGAGATGAAATTGTTGATGCCGATTTTACCAATTCTACCGGACTTGAAATACTCAAACTGAGTGCTACGGATGCAGCTAATACAGTAACGATCGGTGATAATGCGAGAGCCGCTGGACTCAAAACGATCGATGCCAGTTTAAATACAACGACCACTAAAGCACAAACAGTTATTGTGAATATGACCAATGATTCGAATTTGACAATTAAAACAGCTGCCGGTGCTGATACCATTAAAATGAAAGGTTCACACCTTACCTTGGGCGATACTATCGATGGTGGAAGTGCTACCGATACGATTGAGTTTACCGATATTATTAATGTCATTGATACAGCGTTTACTAATGTAACTAATGTTGAAAAAATCAAACTCGCAGCCGGAGATGGGCAAAAACTCACTCTTGGGACAGAAGCAAAACAAGCAGGGATTTTAGAAGTTGATGCTAGTTCTGCGGGCAGTGTGACGATTGATGCGAGTGGAATGAGTGTTCTTCCCCTTAAAATTACAACAGCGGCAGGGGCTGATATTATTACCTTAGGAAGTGGTGTTGCAACAGTTGCAACTGCGGCAGGAAATGATACGGTAAAAATCAACACGGCTAATCTTACCAGTGCTGATACCATTGATGGTGGTGCTGATACGGATACCTTGGTGATTATGGACGCTGCAGCATTAGTCGATAGTAACTTTACAAAAGTATCGAATTTTGAAGCGTTAAAACTCTCCGATTATAATAACCAAACGATTTCTCTTGGCAGTGCAGCGGAAGCGAAAGAGATTAAAAATATTGATGCTTCGGCATTGAGTGGAGCCAATACAGTAAGCGTGACTTTGGATAGCAGTTATGAAGGACAAACGGTTAAAGTAGCCGGCGGTGCAGGAGCGGATATCCTAAAAGTAACAAATGGTGTCATTAGTAGTACGATGACATTTATCGGTGGGAGTGGTATCGATACACTTGAACTCACTAATGCTGCAGATATCATTGATGGTGACTTAGTAAATGTTCAAGAAGTAGAAACGATTAAACTTGCCGATGATTCAACGGCGCAAACAATCACATTAGGTACAAATGCTTCTTCGGCTGGTATTAACAAGGTTGATGGTTCTGCAATGTTGGCAAATGGTAGTGTAACGATCATCGCTTCGGATATGACTAATAATATGGACATAACGACTGTTGGCGGTAACGATACGATTACATCCGGTCATGGCAATGATACGATCTCTACCGGTGCTGGAGATGATGTTATCAAAATCGCGAGTGAATATTTTAATAGTTCTGATAGCATCGATGGAGGGGCAAATACGACAACCGGTAAAGATATCCTTGAAATCACCTCAACTAATGCCGCTATAGCTGATGCGGCCTTTACCCAAGTTAGCAATATAGAATTACTTCGTTTGAGTGAAAACAGTGAATACAATTTGACTTTAAGTACTCAGGCTGCCCTAAAAGATATCAAAAATATCGAAGTAACCGGAACAGGCGGAGCAAAAATCGATGCCTCCGGGATCGGCGAAGCGGTAACGATTAAAGGAGGTACAGGGGTAGAAACCGTAACTCTCGGAGCAACGGATGATACTCTTGATTTGGGTGGCGGAAACGATGTGATTAAACTGGCTGCTGCGAGTTTGACCTCTGCAGATTCTATCGACTTGGGAAGCGGAACCGATACGATTGAGATAACTACCGCAACATCGGGTGAGTTGGTTGATGATGACTTTACGGGTGTGCGCAATGTTGAAACGCTCAAATTGACCATCGATGATTCTCAAAATGTTGTATTGGGAGACAAAGCTCTTAATGCCGGAATCCGAACGGTTGATGCGACTGCGATGAAAACGGCTGCTAAAACATTAACGGTCGATATGAGTACGATGACATCCAATGTCGGTATGAGTGTTACCGGCGGATACGGTAATGACACCATTAAAATGAAAGCGGGACATCTCACCAGTGCCGATACTGTTACTGGCGATTTGGGGAGTGATACTTTAGAATTTTCAGGTGCCGTCACTTTGATTGATAGTGATTTTACTAATGTTACCGGTGTTGAAACTATTAAACTCTCAGATGCTGATAATCAAACGGTTACATTGGGTGAAGAAGCACGCAATGGTGGACAAGGAATTACAACGGTTAATGCCTCAGTACTGAGTGGCAGTAATAAAGTGACAGTAGATCTTTCAGGAATGACAACCGATCAAAATATGAGTGTGACAACCGGAGCAGGTGAAGACACCATTAAAACCAAAGCCGCTCATTTGAGTGCTAACGATGTGTTGGACGGTAATGGCGGAACGGATACTCTCGAATTCATTGATCAGGTAAATCTTGGTTCGGCAGTTTTTGCCGGTGTAAGTGATATCGAAACGATCAAGCTTTCCGATGCAACGGCGAGCAATGCTCAAACGTTGACTCTTGCGAATAGCGCTGTACTCAACACGGTAGATGCCTCAACAATTACCGGTGTTGTAACGATTGATGGGAGTGCGTTTACAAATGCGTTAACGATTACAACCGGTACTGGCGCTGATATCATTACGGTTGGGAGTGGTGCTAATGCGGTCACTGTGGGTGATGGAAACGACAAAGTGATCATTACCAGTGCAGCATTAGCGGATGGAAATGCTGATACCCTCTCTGGGGGAAATGGAAGCGATATTCTTGAAGTGACAGAAGATACTGCTGTTGGAGATGCACAACTCGCTGCTATTACCGGGTTCGAGACAATTGCTTTGACTGGGGCGGGGGATAAATCTATTGCGGTCGGTACTAATGCAAAAGCAGGCGGGGTTACTACTGTGGATGCATCGACTACAAGCGGTGCGAATCTTATCAATGCTAATGCGTTTGATGGAACCATTACGTTAAAAGGGGGAAGTGGTGTCGATACCATTACTGCCGGAACTGGTGGCAACACGATCCAATCTGGAGCGGGAGATGACATTATCACCATTCAGGCCAATACGCTCGATCTTAACGATACAATAAGCGGTGGAGATGGCAACGATACATTGATTTTAACGGGTATTGCAAATCTTGCAGATGCTAATTTTACCAATGTAACCGGAATCGAAAAACTTGTCCTTGCAGATCAAACCGGACAGGTATTAGTGCTCGGTGCAGAAGCCAAACAAGCCGGAATCGTAACCATAGATACCTCTGCAGTAGCGACAACAAAAACCGTTAGTTTAGATATCTCGGGTATGACCTCCACCAATGTAACGGTTACCGGTGGCGCCGGTAACGAAACGATTAAAATGGCAAGTGCTGATCTTACGACAAGTGATACGCTTACTGTAGGAACGGGAACCGATATACTTGAATTGACAACAGCATCCGAATTGCTTGCAGCAGATATGGCAAGTATTAGTGGGTTTGAAAAGCTTAAATTAGCGAATGTTGATGCGACTCAATCATTAACCCTTGCAGATGGAAAATTCAGCGAAATTGACGGATCGTCGATTACCTATGCCCAAGCCGTAACAATCGATGCGGCAGCTCAGGAAGGAGCTTTGAGCATCACAACTAAAGGTGGCGCAGATGTTATTACGCTAGGAAAAGGTGCCAATACGCTCGATTCGGGAAGTGGTGATGATATCATTCGAATCACTGCAGCTACGTTTGATAGCAGTGATGCGCTCAACACCGGTAACGGTTCCGATACATTAGAAATTTCAGGCACGGCAGTGGTTACCGATGGGATGTTTGATAATGTCAGCGGATTGGAAACGGTGAAATTGACCACCGACGCTGCAGGTCAATCGGTTACACTTACTTCAACACACGCGGGGGCCGCAGGAATTAATAAAGTTGACACGACATCTGTTACTTCTGCGGTGAGTGTTGATGTTTCTAATATGGGAACCGGTGTAACTGTTAGCACAGGAAGTGGTACTGATACTATCACTATGGGGCAGGGTATTGACACAATCAATGCCGGTGCAGGTAACGATACGATCAAAGTAGCAAGTGCGTATTTAACCAGTGCCGATGTCATAAGCGGTGGAGCCGATACCAATACGCTTCACATCACCGATAAAGCAGTTGTTAGTGATGATATGGTGACTGGTGTAACCAATATTGATACTCTTAAATTAAGTGATCATGCTGATGCGCAATCGGTAACGCTTGGAAGCAATGCTAAAACCAATAATCTTTTAAAAGTGGATAGCTCTGCAATTATTACAGCACATGCTGTTACTCTCGATCTTTCCGGGCTCAGTGCCAAAGATATTGCTGTGACAGGAGGAGCAGGTAATGAAACGATCAAAATGGCATCTGCTGATTTAACTGCAGCAGATACCATTGCATTGGGTACAGGTACCGATATTCTTGAATTTACCGATGCCGTTAATATGACCAATACGGCACTTCAAAGCGGACTTAGCGGTATTGATAAAATCACCTTGGGCGATTTTGCGACAACGTTAACACTTAAAGACGGCATAGGGACATCTTTGGAAGTCAATGCTCAAGCCGCAACCGGTGTTAAAGCTGCGACGATCGATATCAGTGCATTAGGAACTCTCACCACTACGGCAACGGTTAAAACATCGGGTGGAGATGATACGATCACCTTGGGTGGATCGACCAATATCGTTAATGCAGGTGCCGGAAATGATACAATTAATATCTCTAATGCAAATGTGACAACCGGTTCCCCTGCTACGATTGATGGTGGAAGCGGTACCGATAAGCTTCGTGTGACAACGGCAGGAACATTAACCGATGATGTTTTAGCAGGGATGACAAACGTCGAAGAGCTTGTGATTGCAGCTAATGCAGATCAAAGTGTCACGATCGGTGCGAATTTTGCTAATAATTTATTTGCGACAGTAGATGCATCTGGACTGACAACGGGTAAATTGACACTGGATGCGACGGCAGCAGTTAAAACGGGGAATGTTGATATTAATTTGACCGTTAAAGGTGGTGGAGCCGCTGATACAATTATCGTAAACAGTACAAAATTGACGGCAACAGATACTATTGATGGGAATGGAGGAAACGATACTCTTTCTATCAAAAATGGTGCCGGAAGTACAATAGTTGACAGCGCATTCACCCTTGTTTCTGAAATCGAAACTCTTAAATATGAAGAGAGTTACAACCATTCTTTGATTATTGGTGATTTAGGAAAAGCTGCTGGAATTACTACGGTGGACGCAACACTACTGACGGAGAGTTCTAAATTGACCATGGATATATCATCCATGGGAAGTGATGCTAATATGACCGTAAAAACGGGTACAGGTGATGATGAAATCACTATGAAAGCTACCCATCTGAGTGCGTCAGATTTATTGCAATTTGGAAATGGTAATAACACGCTCAAGCTTTCAGGAGCAGATACTCTTATCGATAATGATTTTAATGTTGCAAATAGCGGTATTCATAAAATACTCTTTACACAAGATGAAGCTCAAAACATTGCGGTAGGTGCCAAAATGGTTACTGCTGGATTGGGAACGATTGATGCGACAGCATTAACATCATCGATTGCAACCGTAGATATTAGTGCTATTACTGCAAGTTTTATCCTCAATACAGGCGGTGGAGCTGATATCATTACTCTGGGTAACAGTGCTATCACCCTTAACTCAGCTCTCGGCGATGATACGATAAAAATGAATGGGACGTACCTTACTTCAGCGGATAGTATTAATGGTGGAGCGGGAACCGATACCTTAGAGATTACAACTGCAGATACGTTAACAGATGGTGATTTTACGGGGGTTAGCCTTATTGAGACACTCAAACTTTCTCAAGATGCGGCACAAAGCGTTATTTTAGGAACAGAGGGGACAGCAGCAGGGATCGTTACGATTAATGCGGCGGCAGTAGTTACATCAGCGAATGCAGTAACCATCGATATCCAAGGGATGACTTCAGATAAAACGATGAGTATCACTACGGGTGCAGGTAATGACACGATCAAAACCAAAGGGACAGACCTTACATCAGCAGATACGATCGATGGTGGAGCGGGAACCGATACCTTAGAGATTACAACTGCAGATACGTTAACAGATGGTGATTTTACGGGGGTTAGCCTTATTGAGACACTCAAACTTTCTCAAGATGCGGCACAAAGCGTTATTTT
>NZ_JAQTYM010000010.1:0-42614 GCF_028688295.1 Sulfuricurvum sp. | reverse complement strand
ATGGTGGAGCGGGAACCGATACCTTAGAGATTACAACTGCAGATACGTTAACAGATGGTGATTTTACGGGGGTTAGCCTTATTGAGACACTCAAACTTTCTCAAGATGCGGCACAAAGCGTTATTTTAGGAACAGAGGGGACAGCAGCAGGGATCGTTACGATTAATGCGGCGGCAGTAGTTACATCAGCGAATGCAGTAACCATCGATATCCAAGGGATGACTTCAGATAAAACGATGAGTATCACTACGGGTGCAGGTAATGACACGATCAAAACCAAAGGGACGTACCTTACTTCAGCAGATAGTATTAATGGTGGAGGCGGTAATAATACCCTAGAGATTACGACAGCAGATGATCTAGTGGATACTGATTTTACAAGTGTCACGAATATTAAAATATTAAAACTCTCTCAAGACGTGGCGCAAAGTATTGTTTTGGGTACTGAAGCTAGTCAAGCCACTATTGATACCATTGATGCAGCAGCAATATCCAATGTTGTCACCATTGATACGATTGCGATGTCATCTGCAAATATGACCATTACAACCGGTACAGGTAATGATTTAATCCGTTTTAAATCCGGTGAACTAACCAGTGGAGATGTTGTTGATGGCGGCAATGGTGATGATATTCTCGAAATTGTTGCTTTATCGGGTACGAATACAATAAATGATGTTGCATTTACAAATGTTACTGATATTAAAACCTTAAAAGTGACGAACACTGCCGGTGCTAATGTGGTAACATTTTCGGCAGAGGCTAAAGAAGCAGGGATAACGACAATTGATGCTAGTGGTAATACGAACGGAGGGTATGCCACAACATTTGATTTTTCGACGGCTGCTGTTGATGGCGATTATACGTTGACCGGAAGTGCTGGTGCTGATATCATTAAAATTAAATCAGCTCATCTTACAGTAAATGATGTAATCAATGGCGGTACCAATACGGATACACTTGAATTTACTACTACTATCAGCAGCACAGATGGCGATATTTTCAGTGGGTTAAGCAGTGTCGAAAAAATTAAACTAGCCGTTGGTAATGATCAACTTCTTACCTTAAATGCATATAGTTCAGACTTAACGATTGATGCAAAAACAAATTTGAACGCCGGAGATAAAGTTACGATTGATGCAGATCTTATGGCTAACGATCTTATCTTAAATACGGTCGGTGGTGCTGATATTCTTACCCTTGGATCAGGAAATGATAGTGTTGATCTAGGCGCAGGTGATGACATCCTAAAAGCAAAGAATTTACGTTTAGATTCTGCAGATTTGATTAAATTTGGTAGTGGTGTCGATACGCTAGAAATGCTCCAAGCGGCGACGTTGGTGGATTCTGATTTTACGCAGGTAACCGGTTTAGAAAAAATCATTCTTTCAAATGGTGCTAATAGTGTAACCTTAGGTGATTTAGCTTATACAGCAGCTGTTTATAGTGTTGATGGTTCGTCTTCTACATCGGCATTAACGGTGAAATGGGAGGCTCAGTCTGATATTGGAATGGGTATTACTGTTGTAGGAGGAAGTGCCGCCGATACGATCGAGATGAAGGCAGGACATTTGAGTGCCAATGATACGATTACCGGAGGAGACGGAGATGATATTCTTTCTCTAAAAGGGACCGGAATTGTCTATGATGATGTGTTTGTTAATAAAACCAGTATTGAAATCTTGAAGCTTGCCAATGCAGATCAAGATTATACATTAGGAACCAATGCTATTGCAGCGGGTATTACCAGTATTGATACTACAGATGTTACCACGGCAAAAATCCGCTTAGACCTCTCAGCAATGACTACTGATTTTACAGTAGCAACCAAAGGTGGAAGTGATACCGTTGTAATGGGAAGCGGTACTAGTGATGATATTAAAACGGGAGCCGGTGATGATACGATCCGTATTGCAGGCGATCGTTTGAGTGCGACTGATTTAATAAATGGTGAAGCGGATAATGACGTTTTAGAATTTACCTCTGCGATTTCGATTACGGACAATGCCATTTTAGGTGGTGTAAGCAACATTGAAACGTATAAACTATCAAATGCGGCAGATCAGGCATTGACTCTGAAAGCCGATGCGGCATTGACGACTATCGATGCCACGGCATTGATCGGTACCAATAAAGTAACCGTCGATGCAACAGCTATGGTTACAGATTTAACAATCAAAACCGGAAATGGCAATGATACGATTATCGCCGGAAGCGGATCAATCTATACGATTGATTCCGGATCAGGCGATGATTTGATCCAATTTGGTGCTGTATCAGATATCGACAATACTGATTCTATTAAAGGGGGAGTGGGTAAAGATACGTTGGAATTGACCGATACAACCGCTCAAAGTATCGACAGTACATTTTTCGGAACCCATATTAGTGGAATCGAAGTATTAAAAGTTGCCGATGTAACCGGACATACTATCGACCTCTCTACGGCAACGACAGCTATGACTAGTGGGCTGAATACAATCGATACTTCATTGGTTGCTACTACGAAAACAGTAACAATAGATGTTTCAGGCTTTACAACATCAATGAATATTATTGGCGGTGCAGGAGATGAGAGTGTTACGGCCGGTAAGGGCGTTGATAGTTATGTCTTGGGTGAGGGTGATGATGTATTAACGATCAATAATACCTCTTGGACCAAAGACGATACCATTAATTTGGGTGCAGACAGTGATACTCTCAATGTAGCTGAAGCGCTAAGTATAACTGATGAAATGTTTACCAAGGTTTCCGGCGTTGAAAAAATGGTATTGCTCGATAACACCAAAGATAAAACGGTTACGTTGGGATTGTATGCAAAAAACAGCGGGCTGAATGAGATTGATGCTTCTGCTTTAAATGGTGCAAGTAGTGCAACCGCTAAAAAAGCAGTGATCGATGCCTCTTTGATGACGAACGACATGACGATTACTACCGGAACCGGATACGATACTGTAACTATGGGTAAAGGTAAAGACACGATTTCTACCGGAGAGGGTAATGATACCATCAAAGTTTCCGGTGCCCAATTTACACTTGATGATGAGATTGATGGTGGTGCTAGTACCGATGATACTCTTATGTTTACTGATTCGGTCTCATTAGCGGATGCGAGTTTTACCAATGTGAGTAATGTTGAGGGGATAAGACTTTCTGATTTTGACCGTCAGACGATTGTACTTGGGGATGTAGCGTTAGGCAATGGAATATTGAGTATAGATGCTTCGTTGCTAACTGCAGGGAATCGTTCAACTACTGATTTCTCTACGGCGACTGTGGATAAGATTATAAGTGTGATCGGTGGTAAAGGGGATGATACGGTTAAAATGAGAGCCGTGGATTTTACAGCAGACGATACGATTCAAGCCGGCGTAGGGATCGATACCATCCATATTGCATCAGCTTCAAGTGGTGCAAATGCAGTTGAAGATAATGATTTCACTCTTGTAAGTGCCTTAGAAACGTTGAAACTCTCCGATTTTGATGCCCAATCGGTCGTTGTAGGTGCAAAAGCAAAAGTTGCTGGATTAAAAACGATCGATGCAACATCTCTCTCCGGTGCTAATGCGGTAAGTGTTGATGTTACTGCGATGAGTGGTATGAGTGTCAAAACCGGTTCAGGGAATGATACGATTAAAGCTGGATTTACGACAGCCGTTGATACGATCGAAGCGGGAGGCGGTGATGATACCATTGAGATAAAAACTGCGGCATTTACAGGGGATGTGATTGATGGAGGAAGCGGAACTGATACGATCCTGATTACCGATTTAGCAACCATTACCGATGTTAAATTCAGTGCAGTAACCAATGTCGAGACTTTGAAAGTCAGTGATATCTTGGGAACTTCCAACGTGACTCTTGGAGCTAAAGCTGATGCAGCGGGGATCGTAACCGTTGATGCTTCAGCGCTAACTGGAACGAATAAAGCCATCATCGATACGTCATTGATGATCGGAAATGTCGAAATTAAGACATCTTTGAATGATGATACGATTACTCTAGGAAGCGGTGTCTCCACAGTGAGTGCAGGCAGTGGAGCCGATACTATTAAAATAGCAGCGGCAAATTTGACATCTGCAGATTCGATCAGTGGTGGATTAGGAAGTGATATACTACTTGTCACCACAGCTTCAGTTGGTGCCAATGAGATTATCGATGCTGATTTTACTAATATCAGTGGCATTGAAACTCTCAAACTTTCCAACTTTGGGTCTCAAGTGGTTACTTTAGGTACTAATGGACGGTTGGCAGGTGTTAATTCGGTAGATGCAACAGGGGTAACGACAACAACATTCGGTGTTACGATCGATACCTCAACGATGAGTAGTTCTGTCACACTCAAAGGGGGTGCAGGTAACGATATCTTTAAACTTGGTACCTCAAATGATACGATTCTAGGTGGATTAGGTAATGATACCATTCAATTACAATCGTCTGATTTAACCTCTTTTGATAATTTTGACGGAGGAGCAGGAACCGATATTTTACATATTATCGATGCAGCAACAGTTGTGGATGATGATTTTACCGGTATCACCAATCTCGAAACACTTAAAGTGGGTGATTTCGCTTCACAAACGATCTCGGTAGGAGTAAAAGCTTCTGTGACAGGGGTAGGGCTTAAAACTGTTGATGCTTCATTGGTCACATCCGGTGTAACGGTAAATGCTTCTGAAGCAACGATTGCGTTGAATATTATAGGGGGAAGTGGAAATGATACCCTTTTGGCATCTAAAGGTACTAATGTAATTACTGCCGGAGATGGTAATGATACGATCAAAATAGCCAGTGTTGGATTTGATGCAAATGATAAAATTGATGGCGGTCTTGGAACGGATATTCTTGAGATCACCGATGGCGCTAATCTTATCGATGCGGCTTGGTCAAATATCAATGGAATTGAAACGATCAAATTAAACGATTTTGCATCACAGTCACTTGTATTGGGGGTAAAAGCCCAAGCCAAAGGAATTGTCAATATCAATGCAGCAGGATTAACAGGAACAAATTCAGTCTCGATAAATACAGCTGCGATGACGGTCAATCAAAATTTCAATATCCAATCGGGAGCAGGGGATGATACGTTTGTTGTTCGTAAGGCATTTTTAGACAGCAATGATGTCTTAAAAGCGGGAGACGGAAACGACACCCTTTTGTTCTCTGATTTAGCCATTATAAACGATGCCTTTATTGGTGATTTTGATGCTAATGCAGATTTTGAAATCCTTGCTTTAAGTAATTATTCTGCACAATCGGTTATTTTAGGTGCTAATGCCCTAGCAAAAGGGATTACGACTGTCGATTTATCCAAAGTTGTATCGACAACTTATGCAACGACAGTAACATCTACAATGGCGAGTGGTCTCAATGTTACAGGTGGTGCAGGAATTGATACAATAACAACCAACAGTGGAGTTTATAACGATACAATCTCCGGCGGAGCCGGAAATGATATCATCAGTATTGGCGGAGGAAATGATACTCTCACCGGAGGAATCGGAAACGATACGATCAAAGTATCAATTGCTAATTTAGATGTAATGGATAATATTGATGGAGAAGCGGGTATCGATATAGTAGAATTTACGACTGCCGGTGCAATCGGAGATACCCAGTTTGAAGGGTTGACATCGATTGAAACCATTAAACTAGCTAATGGTGTCAATTCAGTTACATTAACAGAGAAAGCACTCATTGCAGGGATAACAACGATTCAAGGACAAGACTCTAGTTCTGCATTAACCGTCAATGGCAGTGCATTTACTGGCAATATCTCTATTTATGGAGGCAGTGGTAACGATACCATTACTGCTGGAAGCGGAAATGATATTTTAGTCGGAGGCAGTGGAAATGATAACTATGCATTCTCGAGTTTCAATTTGACACAAAACGATAAAATTATTGATTCTAGCGGGACGGACACCCTTTTAATTACCGATGCTGCATCGATAACTGACACAATGTTTACAGGGGTTAAAGGGGTAGAAGTTATTAAATTGACCACAAATGTTGCTAACCAAACGATTTCACTTGGGACATATGCTAAAGCTGCAGGAATTACGACGATCGATTTATGGGATATTGATCCTATTAATGTGATATTGAATACAGCAGGGTATACAGGTTCGTTGAGTATTTTGAGTAACAAACAAGGTGGTACTTTTAAAGGAGGAACAGTTAATGATACGTTCCGACTTGCATACGAAGCATTTGATTCTGATGTTGGAACGAATTTAACAACCATCGCTGGATCTACCGGTATAGATACATTAGAAATGATGACAACTGCTAATGTTGTGGATGATGATTTTGGTAAAACAACTGCTGTAGAAATATTTAAATTCGCAAGTGATGGCGGTAGTGCAGTATTTGGAGCACTTGCAAAAAAAGCAGGAATCTTAACGGTTGATGCTTCTCAAGCCAACAGTGCTGTAACGGCAAATGCTACTGACATGGCACTTACAACCTTGAGTTATATCGAAGGTGGAACGGTTCTTGATAGCCATTTTGCTAATATCTCAGGATTTGCTTCATTAAAATTTGCTAAAGGTGATAATACAGTCACTTTAGGGGCAATTGCAGCAGCAAAATTTAGTACAGCAACTTTGGATGCATTGGCTTCTCTCAGCGGAGATAACTCTGTTTATAATCTTGATGGGTATGCTCAAGCCAAAACGATTGTATTCAAATCAGGGGCAGGAAATGAAACGATTGTCCTCAATGATATGCAGTTTGACGGTACACACACCATTACAGCCGGGACAGGGGCAGATACAATCAAAATCGCTGACGCAGCGACCATTTTCGATATCAATTTCGGAACTAGTAAAATCACAGGGGTCGAGGTACTTAAACTCTCTACCGGTGGTTCGGTAACATTAGGAGCTAAAGCACTTGCAGCAGGGATTACTACCGTTGATTTGAGTGAAACAACGGCAGCAAATACCATCGATAGCTCAGGCATGTTGAAAGGGGTTACGGTTCAATTGGGTGCTCAAGCCGATAATGTGACAACCGGAACGTATGCTGATACGGTAACGGTTGCTATAGGGTCATTAACTTCTGCTGATACGATTAATCTTGGTACAGGTACTACCTTGGATACTCTCCAATTTACAAATGCCGGTACCGTTTTAGATGCGGCTCTTACCAATGTCACCAATGTCGAAGTGATCAAATTTGCTGTCGGCAATAACAGTGCGACTCTATCCGCACAAACATCAGAAGCATTCGCAAGTACATTGCAAACACAACGCACCATTGATGCAAAACTTTCTGTTGCCGGTAACGCTTCGACATATGATATTTCTGGAATGACCAAAACGGTTACTTTTAATGGAGGTGCTGGAGATGAGACACTTGTAATGGGTGACCAAGATCATAATATTATAGCAGGGGCTGGAGCTGACACAATGTCCATCACCAATGCGAATCTATCGTCAACCTACGCTTCAACGATCGATGGTGGACTTGGAGAGGATACTCTAAGTATTACAGATGCTGCAGCGATTGATGATAACCAATTTACAAAAGTAAAAGGGGTTGAAGTCGTCAAGCTAAACTCTACTGATGCAACACAATCGGTAACAATTGGAGCTAAAGCAACTACGGCTGGAATCATTAAGGTGGATGCTTCACTTACCGGAAGTGTGACAATTGATAACGCTATGACTACCAATAAAGCAATGACATTTATCGGTGGGGCGGGTGCCGATACGTTCAAATTTAAAAATGCAACATTAGATTTGGCGGATACGGTTACTGGCGCAGGTGGAAACGATGTTGTTGAAATTACGGACAAAGCAACCATCATTGATACTGATTTCAAAAAAACAACGGGTGTAGAGACTCTAAAAGTTAATAATTTTGCCGGACAAATAGTCACTTTAGGTATCTGGGCAACTGCTGCAGGGATCAGAACGGTTGAAGCATCATCATTGACTAATGCGATGAAAATTGATACTGCAGCTATGGGTAGTGCTAATTTGACCCTTAACGGTGGCTCGGCAGCAGACACGTTTGTTATGAAAGGTAGCGATCTGAACGGAAGTGATACGATCGTCGGAGGAGTTGGAACGGATATTTTACAACTTTCAGGAGCGACTACTTTGGTGGATAGTGCTTTTGCCGGTATTACTGATGTTGAAAAAATAGTTTTGAATGTAGGTGCCGCATATAATCTTACTCTTGGTACAACCAATGCTGAAGATAAAGCAAAAATCGATACGATTGATGGCTCTAAATTGACCACGACCGCATTGACGCTCGATGCCAGCGTATATGCCTCAATAGATTTGACGGTTACATCAGGTGGTGGTGCAGATACGATCAAAACAGGTGCTGGAGATGATGTAATTACCTCCGGTGGCGGCAATGATACAATCGAATCGGGTGCAGGAAACGATAATATCGTCACTGGCGCAGGTAACGATACAATCACTTCGGGTACCGGTAACGATACGATTGATGGTGGTGCCGGTGATGATATATTCAAATTTGCAATGGCAGATTTGGATGCAAGTGATTCAGTGATTGGAAACTTAGGCAGTGATACGCTTTGGATGACTGATGCCGTTACACTGGCAGATACTCAGTTTACCCTTATTAAAACAACAGAGAATATTAAATTAGCTTCGACAGATGCTGCACAAACGGTAGAACTCGGTGTTAAAGCAACTGCTGCGGGTATTTTGAAAGTTGATGGGTCGGCTGCAGGAAGTGTGACGATTAATAACGCTATGACAACCAATAAAACGATGACGTTGATAGGTGGTGCGGGTGCCGATACGTTCAAATTTAAAAATGCAACGTTTGATTTGGCAGATACGGTTACGGGAGCAGGTGGTAGTGATGTGATAGAAATCACCGATAAAGCAACCATTATCGATACTGATTTTACAAAAGTCACCGGTGTCGAAACGCTTAAAATTGGAAATTTTGCAGGTCAAGTGGTTACTTTAGGTGCAAAAGCAAAAGTATCAGGATTAACTAAAGTAGATGCGTCGCTTGTTGAAACCGGGGTGACTATCAATGCATCGACAATGACATTTACTGCTGGTACATCAGGGATAACACTTATCGGGGGTAAAGGTGCCGATACATTGTACGGATCTGCCGGCAATGATATTTTTGTCTTTAGCAGCGCTGATGGAATGAGCGGTGCTGACAAAGTTTATAATTTTGCCGATACTAAAGATAAAATTGCACTCAGTGGCACCAGTGGTACTGCGGGTGATGCCTTGAGTGGCGGTGATTTCAGCACCTATATTACTTCTATTGCACAAGTAGGAGATAATACACTCATTACATTAGCCACCGGTACGAATGACACTATTACTCTTTTAGGTGTTGAAGCAACCAACATTACTGTAGCTGATTTCATCTACGGCTAACTTCTTTACAAAAGCGGGAACTCCCGCTTTCCCTTCTCTATAAAATTCTTCTATCTATTCATACCGCAGAGCATCAATTGGGTTAAGTCTAGCCGCTTTACGGGCTGGGAAATAGCCAAATACGACCCCAACGAGGGTAGAGAATAAAAACGCAATAATGACTATCGAGGTGTTAAATACCAACGGCAGATCAAAGAAAAAACTGATCCCGACTCCAAAGCCTAATCCCAAGAGTACTCCAATCACCCCACCGAGTGAGGATAGGACGATTGCCTCGACTAAAAACTGTAGCAGAACCTCCCTCTCCAGTGCTCCGATGGCGAGGCGGATTCCGATTTCACGAGTACGTTCGGTGACCGAGACGAGCATAATGTTCATAATCCCGATCCCTCCGACGAGGAGACTGATAGTCGCGACGGCTCCGAGGAGGAGGGTAAGCATTTTGGTGGTGGAGGTAAGCGTTTGAACCATCTCCCGCATATCACGGACACTGAAATCATCCTCTTCGCCGAGTTTGATGCGGCGGCGCTCTTGGAAGAGGGCAGTGAGGGAAGATTTGACATTTTCGATCACCGCAGGTGAAGAGGCAGAGACCAGAATCATCGAGATCTCTTGATTGCCGCTGACCCGTCGCTGTAGCAGTCGGATGGGAACGACGATAATATCATCCTGATCCATTCCGAACATGGACGCACCTTTGGATTTAAGTAATCCGATCACTTGACATGAAAATGTCCCTAAACGTATAGAGGCACCGAGGGGGTCTTGATCGCCGAAGAGTTCGCTCCGTACCGTTTCCCCGATAACACAGACCGATTTTCCTGCTTGAAGTTCTGCGGGAGCGAACATCCGTCCTGATTCAAACATCCAATCTTTGACGGCGAAATAGTCGTTATCACTTCCATCGATTGTCGTGGAGTAGTTTTGGTTTCCGTAGACCGCTTGAACCCCTTTGGAGCCTATCGGTGCAGCGCCTCGTATATCGGTGATTTCACGGTGAATGGCTTGGAGATCGTCGTGGCTGAACCGTTTAGCGGTGCTATCTTCACTTCGCGGCCCTTTGCGGTCCTGTCCCGGACGGAGGATGAGCATGTTGGTACCGAGTTTGGAAATACTGTTCGAGACATAGGCGGTGGTGGCATCGCCGAGCATCACCATCGCGATAACCGAAGCGACCCCGATCACGATCCCAAGCGTTGTGAGGATAGAGCGCATTGCACTGCGACGTATTTCACGTAGAGCGAGGAGAAAAGCATTCCAAATCATGAGTGAGCCTTGTCTATGAGCCCATCACGAAAACGGATGGTTCGCTCTGAGTACGCTGCCATATCATCCTCATGGGTGACCATGATGATGGTGATCCCTTTATCACGATTAAACGATTGCAACAGCTCCATCACTTCGATACTTTTGGCACTGTCGAGATTTCCGGTAGGTTCATCGGCGAGGAGGATGAGAGGATCGGTGACGATCGCACGGGCGATAGCGACACGCTGCTGCTGTCCTCCTGAGAGCTCACCGGGGGTGTGGTGGGCGACGTGCTCCAATCCGACACTTTTGAGAGCTTCGAGTGCTTTAGCTCTGCGAGTTTGGGCATCTATCCCCCGATACAGCAGTGGAAGTTCGACATTTTCAACGGCTGAGGTTTTTCCTAGCAGATTGAACCCTTGAAAGATAAATCCGATGTAGTTACGACGCAAGAGTGCTCGCTGATCTCTGGAGAGGCTCCCGACATCTACCCCCTCAAATAGGTATTCTCCCTGTGATGGGGTATCGAGACATCCGATGATGTTCATTGCCGTCGATTTCCCTGATCCGCTGGGTCCCATGATGGCTACGAATTCACCGCGTACTATCTCTAAATCAACACCGCGCAGAGCATACGCCGTTGCTTCACCCTCTCCATAAGATTTGGTAACATTGCTAAAGCTAATGACGCTAGAGGTGTGCGTACTCATTCACTATTCTCTTTGACACCGATGATAACCTTATCACCCGCTTTGAGGTTCGGTGAGGTAATGGCGGTTGAGATTCCGTCGCTTTTACCCACTTTGACACTGATGGATGAGGGTTTTTTCTCTTTGAGAATCCATACCGATTTTTCGTTTAATTTGCTCGTCTCTTGAGAGGTGTTTGCTTTCTCCTCTTTTGATTTTGGAGGGGTGAAACGGAGCGCTGCATTGGGGACGACGAGAGTATTTGCTAAAACACCGGTGATGATCTGTGCCGTTGCCGTCATCCCCGGACGGAGTTTTAGATCACTATTGGGCACTTCGACAACGGCATCGTAGGTTACTACACCATTGACCATTTGAGAGTTCAATCGCAGTTGCGTGATGATCCCTTTAAACTGCTCATTAGGATAAGCATCGACATTGAAGGTTACCTTTTGCTTCTCTTTTACTTCGCCGATGTCGGCTTCATCCACACTGACTAGGACTTTCATTGTATCGAGACTTTTTGCCATTTTGAACAAAACAGGAGTTTGCATCGAGGCAACGACGGTTTGCCCCGGTTCTACTTTGCGCTCTAAAATTATCCCCTCTACCGGTGAGACGACGATTGCTTTTCGGAGGTTATCCTCATGGGCTTCGAGTTCTGCACTGGCTTGGGCGGATTGAGCGATCGCCGCTTCTAAACCTGCTTTGGCGGTGAGGAGGGCGTTACCCGCTTCATCCACCTCTTTTTTAGAGGGGTAGTTTCCTCCGGTCTCTTTGTACATTTTATGGATCCGCTCATACTCGTTTTGGGCATTGGAGAGTGAGGCTTTGGCGGCGGAAATATTGGCCTTATAGCGCAAGAGGGAGGCTTTTGAGCTGGTTACTTGGGAGATCAGTTTAGTCGTATCCAACCGTGCTAATATTTGGCCCGCTTTGACATGATCGTTATAATCGACTAGCACGTCGGTAATGGTTCCGGAAACTTCGATCCCCACATCGATGGTATTTGTCGGTTCTAAATTCCCCGTCGCCGATACGGTAGTGGTGAGCTCTTTGATCTGCGCAGGTGCGGTGAGATATTCAGTTTTAGTCGATGAAGAGCTTTGCATCCAAAACCATCCCCCACCAATAAGTAGTAGAGTGATCCCCCCTATGAGGAGATACTTTTTCAGCGGTGATTTTTTCGGAGCATTGAGCCCGAGGGTTTGTTCGATCGATTCGGTAGATTGATTCATAAATTTTCCTTGGAAGGGTGAAGTGCAAAATGGAGTTTAGCGAACTCGATTTGGATATTGATCTCATTGATCTTAATCTCCAGCTCTTCGATCGTTTTGGTGTTTTTAAGGGTTTGTAGATCGTATCCCGTTTTGGTTCCGGCATTGACTCCGGCTTGGAGTACACGGATCAGTTCATCGTAGAGGAGGAGGTTTTTAGAGGTAATAGAGATAGTGTCTCGGTAGCTTTGAATTTTCTCAAGCACTTGAGCATATTGGGCATTCAGTTCTCTTTTTTTATCGGCAGTTTTAGCCGCTTCTTTGAGATAGGTTGCTTGTGCTTCTTGGATTGTCGCTGAGGCGTTATAGACCAGTGGCATGGTGAGCTGAAACCCTGCGCTATAGTAATTGCCATTGTAGGCTCCGCTGAGTTCTTTGGGATCGTAGTTACGATATCCGACATCTGCGTTAAGTGCGATGGAGGGGAGATAGTTGGTAGCCGTTACCTCGGAGAGGTTTTTGAGGGTATCGCTTTGCGCTTGTGCGTATTGTAAATCAAATTGACCTGAGAGGTACTGCTCTTTAGCGATCATCTCAAATCGGGGAATCGGAAACGTATCCGGGGTAATGTCGCTGATTTTAGCAATCTCAAAACGCTGTTCACTGAGGGCGTATTTGAGGGAAATGAGAGTTTTAAGCTCATTGCTTTTTCCCATAAATGCATTGTTTAACTCGGTAATATCGACTTTTCCGGCATCGTAGAGTTGACGTTTGATAAAGATTTCGATCTCTTTGTTATCGAGACGTTTTTGACTTTGTTCCAGCAATACACTGTTTTTTTGGTACGTGAGGAGGGCGAGAAACAACTGTTGATTCAACGCCGCTATTTGTTGTTGGTAGGCTATGGACTCACTTTGTTTTTTGGCATCGGCGTAAGCGATTTGATACATGATCCCACCGGAGCGAAAGATGTCCTGAGAGATGGACGCGGAGAGATTTTCGGTGTCACTGTGATAATCACCCTGTGCGCTTTTGTCATAACTGTACGACGCATTGAGATTCAGCGGTGCGATCCAGTTCGTGCGGAGTTTTTCATGCTCGAACTCATATATCTCTTTTTGTTGGCGTAATAACTCTTGTTTTTCGCCAGAGAGGAGTGCATTATCACTGCCACAGAGGTTAGTCATGAGAAGTAAAGGGAGTGTAGCTATATATCTTTTTTTCATCTCATCATAGTATTCTTTTTTCGGTAACAAAAAAGTAAATGGTGTGAATGAAATTTTAATGGTATAAAAAAAGTTAATAAAGGAAAAAAATTATCCTTTAAGTGAAAAACTTCTATGATTGACAAAATTATTACCAAAGGGAAATTATGAAAATTTTTGTTGCCCTCATCAGTGCAGCCGTATCACTTCTCGCAATTGAACCTATCGTTACTGCACAATGGCTGAATGAACATAAAAACGATACCAATCTTCGTATCATTGAAGTCTCCGAGGGGGATTTGTACGGATTAGAGCATATCCCGAATGCCGCACATACTACGATAGCCAAATGGCGTTTTGATAATGGTACCTTTCTTTCGATCCGTCCGGTTGCTGATATTGAAAAAGAGATCAGTGCTTTGGGTATCGATTCAACAACCGATGTTGTCCTTTATGCCCCGATTAACGATCCTAAAGATGTCTTAAAAACCTCATACATCTATTGGGCACTTAACTATCACGGAATTAAAAACGTGGCGTTGCTCGATGGAGGTCTCAAGACATGGAAAAACGGCAAATTAGAACTCACCCAAGCGGAACCGACGATCAAACCGACCGCGTTTAAAGCGTCAATCGACTCCGCTAAAATCGCTGACATCACCTACGTGAAAAATCACCTCGGTAAACTCCCGATGATCGATGCACGTCCGAGTGATATGTATTTAGGCGTCACCCCGACCCCAACCGTCAAACGTAACGGTCATATCAAAGGCGGTATGAGCTACTCATGGAACTATTCGGTCGATAAAGAGTATATGCTAAAACCTAAAACTATGTTAGAGAGTGTTTTTAAAGAGGGATACAGCCTCGACAAAAACAAAGAAGTGTTGGTTTATTGTACGGGGGGATTGGAGACGTCGTTTAACTATTTCGTCCTCAGCGGAGTCCTCGGATATAAAAACGTCCGATTGTACGATGCGTCGATGAAAGAGTGGGGTAACCATGACGATACCCCGATGAGCCAATACCGCTACGAGATGTTTAAAAAATAAGTTTACTTTTTGAGAGCAAGCGGGCTACAGAGATATTTTTTATCTTTGGCGACCCGCGCACATTTCTCACAGATAAATTTTGGTTTACTGACAATCTTGATGATTTTTTTGAAATCGGTTGCCAATTTATTTTTTTTGAGTTTGCATAGTGTATTCATGATAATCTCCGCATCCCCAAAAAGGGGATAAAATTAATCTAAATGTTCCCGTTTAAAATACTCACGTCCTGCTTTACATAGAGGGCAGGCAACAGGTGGTTTTTTTCCTCGGTGGATATGTCCGCATACTTCGCACACCCAAATCTCATCCTCTCCACTGGCAAAGAAACCATCGGCGATCAATGCCTCTTTGAGGGCGGCGTATTCGCGTTCGTGTTCTACTTCGACTTTACCTATGGCAGTAAAAAGCCGTGCTAACTCTTTATGCCCTTCGGCGGTAGCGATTTCGGCAAAGTTTGGGTACATCACCGTGTGTTCATAGTTCTCTCCACCCATTGCGCTATCGAGATTGGCGGCAGTCGCATCGACGTCACAGCCGTGGATTAGTTTATGATACGCTTTATACTCGGCACGGGCGTGGTACATCTCGTTATGTGCTGCTTCGCGAAAATGGCGCTCAACCGCGTGCCACCCTTCATCATGCGCGATGTCGGCAAACAGCTCGTATTTGTTCCGCGCCATACTCTCACCTGCAAATGCTTTCATCAGGTTGACGGAAGTGAGGCTTTTAGTAGTCATCTCCATCTCATGTCCGCAGCAGACGAGAGTTCCCCCTCCGACGTTTTGCACTTCGACTTCATTTCCGCACGTATTGCAATGGTAAGTTTCGTATTGACGCATAGTGGCTCCTCAAAATAGTGATTAAGCAAATCATAGCAGAAAAAGGGGAAACGAAAAGAGATGATTAAACGATAAACATTATCATTACTAAGATTATATTAAGTTGATAACTACTATCATGTTGAAATATTTTAATAATGCTAATCAAAATAAAAAACTATTTATATTAGCTTTAGATAAACAACGGAGAACCTTAAAATGAAAAAAGCAATTATGATGAGTTTATCGGTAGTAGTGGCATTAAGTGCATCAAGCATTGATGAAGCATTTAATACAGGAAAGGTTAGTGGACACATTCGAGCGGCGTATGTGAGCCAAGATAATATGGCAAATTTAGATACTTATGGAACATCGATTGGTGGTATTTTAAAATTTGAGACAGCCGATTGGGATGGAATTAAACTAGGTGTAGCAGCCCATATCAGTCAAAAAATAGATGTTGCAACCAATGATGATAAAAAAGTTAATCTTGATTTTTTGGATGAAGAAGGGAGATCATTTACATCTCTAGGTGAAGCGTATCTCGATTATACTTTTAACGATTTGAACCTTCGTATTGGTCGTCAGTTGATTGATACACCATTTGCTGATACCGATGATATTCGTATGCACCCTAATACATTTGAAGCAGCGATTATAACGTATAGTCTGATTGAAAATATGACGTTGGTCGGCGGGTATGTTACAAGGTGGGCGGGATACGATTCCGGTGATGATAAATCGACCTTTAAAAAACTAGATCCTAACGGGAATGGAGCGATCGTTGTGGGTGCAGTTAATGAGAGCATTGAACATCTTGCTCTTCAAGGTTGGTATTACGGTGTGGACAATGTAGCGGATATGGTGTATACAGATGCATCTTACGTCATTCATCTTAGTGAAACCATGGAATTCGATATTAGTGCTCAATACGCACAGTTCAATGAAAAAAGCGGTAGTGCAGTTGATGGAAATGTATTTGGAATAAGTGCAGCATTTAATGCAAGTGCATTAAACCTAGGGATAGCTTACAATCAAGGAAATAATGATAATAGCAAAACAACGCCGATTGGATTTGGTGGAGGTCCTTATATGACCTCGATGGAAGAGTGGACGATCGAGGCGATGAGTGATGTTAAAGCATATCAGCTCAGAGCAGAGTTTGATATGGCGAGTGCAGGATTAGAAGGCTTAATTCTCACAGCACTTTATGGCAATTTTAAAAGTGATACGGATGGAACTAAAGTAACTGAATTTGATGTGATCGCATCATTGGAACTGAATGAAGTGATCAGCGGCGATGTCAGTTATGCAATAATTAATGATAAAAATAATAATGCTGATGGTGGAATTGATGCGGGATATGATCGTTTCCTTGTCCGTTTGAACTATGCGTTTTAGGATGAATAATGCTAGAAAATACTATTGCTCCAACTCACCGTCTTGTACGGAGTGGATGTGCATGTTAAAAGATGAGCAAGTAATCGTCTCGTCATCTTCATCAGAGTATAATGGCATTGTTATAGAGTCAAAAATGCTGTTTAAAACGATAATGCAATCCGTATCGTTCACGGCAATGAGATATATACCCTGAGAATTACCAAAGGCAATAAGCTAATTCTCATCAAATAATCGGTGCTTGTGCACCGCATTTCCAAGGATTACTGTGTTCTACCGTCCCCTCATACTTCTCACCTGTACCCTCTCTTTCGCTTGTGCCGAAGAGATACTTCAGCTCGATAAAATATCAGTAGAAGAGACCTATAGCGTCATCGAGGAGCGTAAAGATAACTCCATAGCAAAACGTATCATAAAAGGTGAAGAATTAGCACAATATGGTGATATGAATGCACAAGAGATGCTCAAACGGACACCCGGTGTCACTATCAGTGAGGGTAAAGGGAAAAAAGGTGCTCCCGGAAAAGGGTACACTAAAGTGTTAATCGACGGTGAGGAGGTTTCAAGCACGAAACGGGGAAATCCACTGGAACATATCTCCCCCGATATGATCGAACGTCTCGAAGTGATGACCAACGGCTCAGCCGAGCACAGCGCTGAATCGATGGGGGGGATTGTTAATATCGTCCTCAAAAAACCTTCATCTGAGGGTAAAACGATCGCGAAAGTGACCGCAGGTGCGTATGAGGGTGAACCGATGGCGTCTGTATTCGTCCAAAATGAAGGAAAAAAGGGGAAGCTCTCCTATCTCGTAAATACGACATTATCGGATAACTCTCAGGATGATTCATCCTCCACTCTAACTGAGCGTTATAATGAAAACACCGATACCGATTCACGTTACCGATCTCTTAGCCTCAATACCAAACTAATCTATGCACCGACTTCGAAAGAGAAATATATGTTTGATGGAGCGCTCAATCGGAGCGATTATACAAAAGAGAGTGTCGAAAACAGAATGGGCAGTGTCAATGAAACCCTGCTGCACAACGATGAGGGGGACGCTCTGATGATCTGGGCAAAACTCTCAGGGAATCATAATCTCTCAGGTACCGAATTGGTTGAGTGGAAACTCAAATACCATGAGAACGATTCAGACGGTATTACGAGATCCGATGATGCAACAACGCAGAGTGAACAGAATGACCAAGGGACATTTCGGGTATTCGGAACCGAGGGGAGTTACTCAAAAGCATACGATGAGCATTTCATCAAAACCGGTATTGAACTCAAGCATTTGACTCAAAATGATGAGGTATCGACCTATGTTAACAGTGTGTTAGACACGGCGGATAAACAAAATTTACGTGAAGACAAAGGTTCATTTTACCTACAAGATGAGATAAGTATCGGTGAAAATATGGTCGTAACGCCGGGGATTCGATATGAGCACTCGCTTCGTCGTTTTGAGCAGAGTGTTGCTATCGATTATTTTGCCCCCTCGCTCCATGCTCTGTATAAACTGAGTGAGAGTGATAACCTCCGTGCGAGTGTTGCTAAAACAGTAAAATTACCTCGTTTGAGTGAACTCTCTTCGTCCCTAGACAGCTCTCTCGATGATAATGATCTTAACCATCCCGATGTGAGTGGAAATCCGAATCTCAAAGAAGAGTCAGCGATCAGTTACGAACTCCGTTATGAACACTTTTTTGACGATAAAGGGATAGTGAGTATCGGAGGTTTTTACCGTGATATTAGTGATAAAATCGAAAAACTTACAACGTACGATTCTGGAACCGGGCGATACACAGAACGCCCAGAAAATGCAGGAGAGGGGAAACTGTGGAGTTTAGAACTTGAGCTCAAAAAATCACTCGATGCATACACAAAAGGGCTAGGGATTTTTGCTAATGCCACGATTCAAAACTCTTCACTGGTTACTGATGGGGTCAAACGAACCATAAAAGGGACTAACGATTACATTTATAACATCGGGATTGATCATAGGTTTGAACCGTATCGCTTGACCTATGGTGCGGCCTATCGGTATGTGAGCGGTTATGATGATCCTATCGATGCGAGGGATGTGGCAGAATCACAAGAGGGGTATGGAACATTGGATCTATATGCTAAGAAGCGATTGGATTCTACTTATAAGTTGGGACTTAACCTCAAAAATATTACCCAAGAGAGCATCACAACCACTTCAAAACGCTATAGCTCAGGTGTACTGAGCGAAACCCAAATCGACAACGAAAATTCTCGCTTCCATTTCCTCGTAACACTAGAAGGTCGCTGGTAATGTTTGACGTTAAAATAAACCAATATTTAAACTTAAATCGTCAAAGTAGGGGTGATTTGTTAACCGATTATAGGATAAGATGGCTACTATTCTTAACCTAAATTTGAGGAGTTTCCCATGAAAGACAATGAACCAACACTTAGCTCGATCGAAGACTACGATACTCTAAAAGGATCGAAAAAACGGGTTGTATGGGCTGTTATTATCAGCGGTTTGATTATAGGAGCTATTTTTGTTACGGCAAAAATAATTTATGGCGGAGTAGAAGATACGATTCTTGTGAATGAAAGTATCGGTAAAGTTCCAGTTAAATAATGGTAAAATCCCCCTTTAAATTTTAAAACGCTAACGGAGCAAAGCCCCGTTAAGCTACGCTTGCCGCTATGGCACTGAAGCTTGCCTCTAGCGAGGCAGAATTCCAAGGAATTTTATGATTACAACTATTATCGGTGTCTACACGCTCTATATTCTTATACGGCTCTATGTTAGTGTCATGCAAATCGGCTATATTAATCAGATGAAACGCAAAGGTGCCGTGTTGATGGGTGAGCGTGAGTATCTTGATGCGGCCAATTACGCCGTAGCAAAAGAGAAACTCGGGATGATGGAGACGTTTGTGGAATACGCTCTTTTCCTCATTTGGATGGGGGGAATGATGGCATGGCTAGATTCTGCATTAGTCTCTCAAACTCCTCTTATACAAACCATCGGGGCCGTAATGGGATTGATTTTAATCAACGGTTTAGTAAGCCTCCCTTTTGGATGGATTACGAAATTTAAAATCGATGCGCAATACGGGTTTAATCGCTCAACAACGGGACAATTTGTAAAAGATACCCTAATTAGTACCCTTTTAACACTTATTATCGGTAGTTTGATGGTTTGGATCGTATCGATGATCATCACCTCAAGTACGTTGTGGTGGTTATGGAGTTTTGCCTTTATTATGGCGGTAGTGATCGCTATCAATATGTTTTTTCCGACGATTCGTGCACTCTTTTTTGACAAAGTAACTCCGCTGGAAGATCCGGAACTTCGTGATCAGATCGAAGCGTTGATGGCAAAAACAGGTTTTGTAAGCAGTGGTGTTTTTATCAGCGATGCGAGTAAACGCGATGCACGTTTAAATGCCTATTTTGGCGGATTGGGTAAATCAAAACGGGTTGTACTTTTCGATACCTTGATCCAAAAATTGACCCCCGCAGAGTTAGTTGCTGTTTTAGGTCACGAACTGGGACATTTTGCCCACGGTGATTTATACAAAAATATCGCGATGGTGGGGGCAATGCTTTTTGGAATGTTCGCGTTGTTCGGCAACCTTCCTGAAACACTTTATATGGAACTGGGTGTTTCTCAAAGCCCCCACATTATTATGATGCTTTTTCTCCTTCTCCTGCCGGTAGTCAGTTTTGTGATGATGCCGTTAATGGGGTTGATGAGTCGTCATAACGAATATGAAGCCGACCGCACCGGAGCAGAACTCGGTGGAGCAGAACATTTGGTCAATGCCCTCAAAAAATTGGTGGCAGAAAACAAAAGCTTCCCCCTTTCTCATCCCATTTATCGCTTTTTTCATACGACACACCCGCCGGTGGTCGATCGGCTTCGTGCGCTCGGATACGATATCCATGTGAATGCTAATGAGGGATACGCCGATCCATGTCCAAAAGACTAAAAGAACTCCACGACGAGATTACCGAACGTTTGCGCGGTGTGGTTGAATCTCCCCGCCGTGAAGCCGAACTTCTCCTCATAGCCTATTTGGAGAAAGATCAGCTCTACTTTATCACCCACCAAGACGATCTCATCGACGATAATGATCCGAGACTATTGGAATGGATAGTGAAACGTTCCGCTAATGTCCCCCTCGAATACCTCACCAACTGCGTTAGCTTTTACAGTCGTGAGTTTTATATCGATGAGGGTGCTCTGATCCCTCGACCTGAAACCGAACATCTGATCGATGAGGTATTGAGACGTGTCTCAATCGATGAAGAGATTAGAATCGTTGAGGTAGGGGTGGGAAGCGGCATTATCTCCATTATGCTTGCTCTGCATTTGCCCAAAGCCCGTTTTATCGCTGTCGATATCTCACCTCGTGCTTTGGCAGTTGCACGACGTAATATTGAAACATTCGGATTAAGTGATCGAATTGAATTACGAGAAGGTGATTTACTTTCATCCATTGATGAAAAAATTGATTTTCTTGTTTCCAATCCCCCCTACATTGCTCACGATGCGCAATTAGAAAGCAATCTCTCGTTTGAGCCTCAAAATGCCCTGTTCGGTGGTGAGATAGGGGATGAGATTATTCAGAGATTGCTGGATGAAGTGTATGCTCGTCAAATCTCACTATTCGCCTGTGAGATGGGTTTTGATCAGAAACCAAAAGTACAAGAGTATCTTAAAAATTTTGCGCTACAATCTTTGGATTTTTATACTGATTACGCCTCGTTTGATCGAGGATTTGTATTAAAGGCTTTGCATGAATAAAAAGATTATTATTGACGTTGTTTACCTCCTACTAATTGCTATGACAGCGGGTGCCGTTTTGGTACTCGGTGTATTTGTTGCGGCTGTTGTTTTTCACTCTGAAATCTATCTAACCTTGCCGCTTTTGTCCCGTTACGAAGAGGGGAAAATTATGGGAGAGATATTCCACCGATTTAGCTATTGGGGATATTTTATGGCGGTTGTGATCGCAGTGTATGAAGTGTCACGTTACAAAGTGATGCAAATCGATAAAGTCTCCATTTTGAGTGCATTAGGCTCTCTATCGACATTACTCCTTTTTAGTGCTGTTTATACCCCGAAAATTTTAGAGTATCAATCTCGCGGTGAAGAGGCGATCGATTCGTCGTTTGAAGCCTTGCACAAAGCGAGTGAGATTGATTTTAAAATCCTGTTAGTGATGTTATTAATCCTCTTTTGCCGTAGAGCCTATCTGTTGGCGGTGAAACGATGATCAAATTTGAAAACATCACCAAACGTTTCGGCAAACGTGAAATCTTAAAAGGTGTCACTTTAGAGATTGAGCAGGGGAAAACGACTGTTATTTTTGGAGTATCAGGTGGCGGTAAATCGACGATTATCAAACACATGGTGGGATTGCTCAAACCCGATAGCGGAACGATCACCTATAACGGAACTCGGATTGATAATGCCGATGAATCGACCTTGCGTGAGTTTCGTAAAAAAATTGGATTTTTATTCCAAAGCGGCGCACTCTTCGACAGTATGAACATCCGCGATAACGTCGCATTTCCCATGGTTGAGCACCAAAACCTAAGTACCAAAGAGCTCGATTATAAAATCGATGAAAAACTCACCATGGTAGGGCTTGACCCCGCAATCGTCAAATCTCTCTACCCCGAAGAACTCAGTGGCGGTATGCGCAAACGGGTCGGATTAGCACGCACTCTCGCGCTTGAACCCGAAGTAATCCTCTATGATGAGCCGACATCAGGTTTAGATCCTGTTACGAGTGATTTTATCACTCAGATGATTTGTCGTTTGCGTGATGAGATAGGGATGACATCGGTACTTATCAGTCACGATATCGCTGAGAGTTTTAAAGCGGGGGATAATTATGCGATGTTATTTGACGGTGTGATTGTCGAAGCAGGTGATAAAGAGAGTTTTAGAAATTCACCCAATGCTGTTGTTCAGCAGTTTATCCATGCACGCTCTGTAGGGCCGATCGCATTTCATTAACGTCTCCATCATTCCCAACTAGATTGGGAATCCATCTTTCACGTCATTCCGTACTCGATACGGAATCTATTCCCCTGTGATCCCTTTAAAAGCTAAATTATTATTATATTACAGCAGATAAAAATATATGATTATTTTTGAAAAAGTGATTTTTCTCCTAACGCCAAAGAATACGGCTATCTTATGAGAGTCTTATAACTAAAAAATTAAGACTTTTTGCTGTATATTTTTCTACTAAAATTTAATGAGAAATATCAACATGGCACTTGATCAAGAAGAACTAAAATATTTCAAGACTGAATCATCTAATAAACGTCAATCAATAGCTGCAAAGCAAAATCTTATTGACTTTAAAAAAACATGGAAATTAGATGAATATAAAGATGGAGAAATCGGATTTACAGTTGTGTTGTTTATACTTGGTATATTGTTTTTTCTATTTTACATTGGTTATAAATATATTTTTCTTGATGAAAATTATGAAAAAGCTATTGAAGCTTATACAAATGAAGACTATATTAATTCTGTAAAATATTTTGAGATTTCGTGCAATGATAAGAATGGTGTATCTTGTAATCTTCTCGGTGTAATGTATGATTCAGGCGAACAAATTCAAGAAGATAATATGCAAGCAATAGAATTCTATACTAAATCTTGTAAACTAGATAATAAAAATGGATGCTACAATCTTGAGCTAATGGCTAAACAAGCTGAATAGTTTCTAGTGTTATTCTAACTAATTCAAATACCTCTCATCATCACCCTCAATACGTTGAAGCAAGAAATATCACTTGCCAACATAGGTATCAATTTTTTTGATTTTATTTAAGTAGTGTATAGGCTCTTTATTGTAAAATCAAAGAAAAATATTTAAGGTTATTAATGATTAGAACTTTTTTATTCATCTTTTTGACAATTTCGTTTGTTGGATATGCAGATATTAATCAAGAAAATTCTAAATTTAAACAAGCATGTGATAGTGGAAAGTTACTAGACTGTACTCAGCTTGGAATCAATTACGCAGATGGAAAAGATATTGAACAAAATCTTAGTAAAGCAATTGAGCTATTTACAAAAGCATGTGACGGTGGTGAAAGTTCAGGGTGTATTTATCTTGGGACTATGTATACAAAAGGAATAGGTGTCGAACAAAATCATTCTAAAGCTGTAGAACTATATGCTAAATCATGTGATAATAGAGAAGCTATTGGATGTACTTTACTGGGGGATGCTTATATAAAAGGTATAGGTATTAATAAAGATTATTTTAGTGCAGTAAAACTATTCACATATTCCTGTGAAAAAAAAGAAATGTTAGGTTGTGCTAATTTAGGAGCAATGTATATGTCTGGCAAAGGAATTAAACAAGATCAAGCTAAAGCAGCAAAACTATTTAAACAATCTTGTGATTCTGGAACGATGGAAGGATGTTCAGGACTTGGTATAATGTATATGATGGGTGCTGGAATTAAACAAGATCGTGTTAAAGCAGAAAAATTAATTTCAGAAGCCTGCGATGGAGGAGATGTTACTGGATGTACTTTTCTTGGTATTATGTATGAAAAAGGAGCAGAAGTTAAACAAGATTACTATCAAGCTGCAGACCGATATACAAAAGCTTGTGATGGTGGTGAAGTAACAGGGTGTGTACTTCTTGGAAATCTTTATGAAAATGGCATAGGTGTTAAACAAGATGCTGTTAAGGTATTAGAATTATATACAAAAGCATGTAATGAAGGAAGTGCCAAAGGGTGTACAAAGCTCGGGATTATATATGAACACGGCAAAGCAGTAGAGATTAATCAACAAGAAGCATTAAAATTTTATAGTAAAGCATGTGCTTTAGATGACGAAGCAGGATGTCAAAGATATAATAAACTAAATCATAAATAAATTTTTGTTATGAGTAACTATTACTTAATTCAACAAGTTATTTTAAAAAATCTAAAATGTTCTTTCAAAATTCGTTGCCCATCTAATATCACTCATATAAAAAAATTAATTAAATATTTAACTGGGAATGTTTATGTATACCTTGTTAACGAACAAGACAATAGTAAAGAAAATCTAACCGAAAAGCTAGGAAAAACAGATTTTGACTATCATGAGTTTTTATTAGATTTTAAAAATATAGATAAAATTTTTATGCAATTCAAGATACGTCAAGGTCATTGGGCACAAGAAAATATTGTATTCTATTCGACTGAAAATATTATTTTTGATATTTTTTTCTGTAATGGCAACACAACATATCCTTGCTGGAGTTCACAGTATATTAACCTTCTTGACTATACTGATTCATCAAAAAAAATATATAAAGGCTTGGAATACGAAAAGTTCATTGGAAAAAAATATGAAATAGCTGGCTACCATGTTCGGTATCGAGGAGATGAGCTTGGTAAGCAAGATGGAGGAATTGATTTATTAGTTGAAAATGATGATACAATATTTTTAGTGCAGTGTAAAAATTGGATTGAAATTGATAACTACCAAATTGAAAGTAGGGATTTAAGAGCATTTATTGGTGATTGTTATATATATTTATTGCAAAATATAATCAAAAAAAAGGTCTCGTTTCATTATATTATCGGTGACAATCAAATGCTATCAGAATCTGCAAAATATTTTCTTAAAAATCAAAAAATGTTAAAACTTCAGGAAATTAGATTTGAAAGTATTATTGAGTCGTAGTTTATTTTAGTGATCCCCACAAAATTTTCTATCTTAACTTGATTATTTCTGATAATGTAACAATCTTGATAGCATAAGAAATGGGAACAGCTAAATTTATCCCGCCATTCTATATGACCGTAGAGAAAACGGGGACAGGCTGAATTAAAATGAGTAAACGATTGGAGAGGGCAAATAAATGAGTGAAGTGTTAATTTATCAAAACGAAAGCGGAGAGATAAAAGTCGATGTTCGGTTTGAAGAAAAAAGTATTTGGCTTTCTCAATCTCAACTATGTGAGGTCTTTGGCAAATCAAAAGCAACGATCAGCGAACATATTTCCCATATTTTTGAAGAGGGTGAATTAGAGCATATATCAACTGTTCGGAAATTCCGAACAGTTCAAATCGAAGGTGAGCGAGAGGTTGCGAGAGAGATAGATTTTTACAATCTCGATATGATTATCGCCATCGGTTTTCGGGTCAAATCGCCTCAGGGGACGAAGTTTAGAATCTGGGCGACCAAAAGACTCAATGAGTACATTACCAAAGGTTTTGTCCTCAATGATGAACGATTCAAAAACGGCACCGATATGGTCTATTTTGATGAACTGCAAAAACGACTCCGTGATATTCGCATTTCAGAACGATTTTTTTACCAAAAAATCAAAGATATTTACATGACAAGTATCGATTATGATCCTAAAGATGAAAAGACGATAGAGTTTTTCAAAATTGTTCAAAATAAACTTCTATGGGCTATCTCATCTCAAACGGCTGCGGAGCTAGTTCATAATAGAGTGGATATGAGTTTGCCTTTGTTGGGGATGCAATCATTTGATAAGACGGGTAAAAGTATCACTAAAAAAGATGTCAGTGTTGCCAAAAATTATCTCAACGAAGAGGAGATAAAATTATTAGGGCTTTTGGTCGAGCAGTATCTCGCATTTGCCGAAACAATGGCAAGTCAGCACAAACCCATGACGATGAAGGATTGGATTGATCGATTGGACGCTATTTTATCCATTAATGGAAGAGAACTGCTCACCCATAAAGGTAAAATTTCTCACGATATGGCGATACAAAAATCAGAAATAGAGTATGAAAAATACAAACAAACTCTTCGAGAAAAAGAAAAGCAGTTAAGTCTGCAAGAACTAGAACAAGATATAAAAAGACTGATGTGATCTTATGGGTTGAGCGGGGGATGAGATTGCGATTGTGGAGGGCAAAAAAAAGGTCGAGGGTAATTACTCCCTCGACCTTAATCGTACCGCTCCATCGAGCGTATCATAATCAGTCACTGCGAAAAGAATTATATCACAAAAAATAAATAAAAACGTAAATAGGTGACTTTATCTCCCCCCAAACTTCTTAGTCCACCACTCCTGCGGAGTGAGGGTTTTCTCTCTCAAATGATCTTCATCAAAGTTAAATTCATACTTGGAACAATACTCAAGTAAAATGGCATAGGCATCATTGATTTGGGTACTCATGGCATGGGCTGTTTCGGGATCATCTGGATGTTTGTCAGGATGCCATTGTTGCATCATGTTTTTGTAGCGGATTTTGATATCGGAGAGGGTAGCTTTGTCACTCAGGCCAAGGAGCGTTTTGGCCTTTATGAGCGTGTCGGAAGAGAGCATGGAAAGAGAGATTAATCTCTTTGTTGACGCATAAACGTCGGTACGTCTAGGAAGTCTTCTGTGTAGTCACCGTTGGCAACCATCGCAGGGCGAACAACGACGCGAGGTTTTGCAGCAGCGGCAGCAATGACCTCTTTGTTTTCAAATTCGTGGTTATTGATTCCCATCGCCGCTTTTTTCTCAAATCCGGTAGCCACAAGGGTAATACGAATAAAATCTTTCGGAAGGTTTTCATCTGTGGTCGTACCAAAAATAACGTCTGCAGCATCATCAACGCTGTTATGAACCACGTCCATCGCTGCTGAGAGTTCCATAAACGGAAATTCAGGGTGCATGCTAAAGTGAACCAATACTCCAAGTGCACCGTTAACGGACATATTATCAAGCAACGGAGATTCGATAGCATTTTTGATCGCTTCGTATGCCGCATTTTCACCTTTGTATTCGCCCACACCCATGAGAGCCAATCCACGGTGACTCATAACAGTTTGTAAGTCAGCAAAGTCAAGATTGATGTCGTTGTCACCACTGGCGAGAATAACACCTGATGTTCCGCTTACAGCACGAGCAAGTACACTGTCAACGATTTTAAAGCTCTCTTTGATCCCCATTTTCGGATCGATGATCGAGAGGAGTTTGTCATTCGGGATAACAACGATACAATCGGATTCATTTTTGAGTTCGTTCAAACCGTCTTCAGCAAGCTTAAGACGTTTTTTACCTTCAAATGAGAATGGTTTAGTTACAACCGCAATGGTCAAAGCACCAACTTCTTTAGCGATTTTAGCAATGATAGGAGCTGCACCCGTACCGGTACCTCCACCAAGGCCTGCCGCTACGAAAACGATGTCCGCACCCTCTAGGGCACGTGCTAAATCCTCATAGCTCTCTAGGGCAGACTCTTTGCCCACTTCGGGCTTCATCCCTGCACCAAGACCTTTAGTCAGTTTTGCACCGAGTTGGATTTTGGTTGCTGCTGAACCTTGCTCCAATACTTGAGCATCTGTGTTTGCAATGATGAGTTCGATTCCCGGAATTTGCTCTTTAAGCATATAGCCTATCATGTTTCCGCCGCCACCGCCGACACCGACTGCTACGATACGCGCTCCTGTGAGAGTTGTTGATTCTTCAATTGAAAATGGTTCCATGCTTGCTCCTTGACGTGATTAAAATAGTTGAGTTGCCCAATTCCAAAACTTGGAAATTGGGTTTGGTTGATCGCCATCTACGGTTTTTTTCTCCGTGATATTGACCATCTTGCTGGTTTCTGCTTTCTTCTCTTCCTTCATCGGCTGCGGTATGGGACCCGCTGTAGGAGAAGGAGTAGAGATAGAAGTAGCTTGCTCAAACTTAGGCGCCTCATCGTGGAGGGGATTTTGAGTAGGGATCGGTTCTTCACTGGCATGTCGCATACGACGATTTACATCGATTTCGTATGGTGTATAACCGCCGGCTAAATATTTGACTAATCCTACTGCACCTGAGTAGGATGGATCTCTAAGGGTGTCAAAAAGTCCCCCTATGTCGGTTGGTTTAGCGAGTCGTACTGGCATATTGTCCAAAATTGCAATCGCCAATTCACGTAAGCCTTCAATTTTGGTAAAACCACCGGTTAGTACAACACCGGCTCCCATATGTTCTTTAAGGCCACTCTTTTCGATAGATTGAGCGATAATCATTAACGTCTCTTCGACACGCGCATAAATAACGTTATGGACAACTTCGAGGGAGACCTCATGACTTGAGCTTTCATCTCCAATAACAGGAAGTTCAATCAGGTCGTTGCTAGGAGCATAAAGCGATCCGTAATTGATTTTGACATTGTCAGCTGTGTGAAGGGGAGTGTGCAATGCCATGGATAGATCGTTGGTGATATGGTTTGAACCTACACCTAAAAAATCGTTATAGCGGATTGCATGACCGGAGTGGATAACTATGTTACTCGTATTTCCACCCATATCGACGACAGCTGCTCCGAGCTCTTTTTCGTCTGCATTAAGAACGGCAATCGCTGAGGCATATCCGCTGAGTACAACACTCTCAACATCAACACCTGCAGCTTTTACCGCTTTACGAAGATTGTTAAGATTACTTTTTTGTGTCGTAATAATATGAGTTTCGACTTCCAGACGTGCGGCGTTCATCCCTAGAGGATCTTCGATAAAATCTTGATCATCGACTTTGAAATTATACGGAAGGGCATGTAATACTTCAAACTCATTAGGGATATTAGCGTTATACAGTGACGTATGCATAACACGCTGAATTTCATTGAGGGTAATCTCTTTGTTAGGGATATTGACAATACCACTGGAATTCAGACTTTTTGTGTAGGCACCGGAGATGGTGACGACAGCACTTCGTAGTTCAGTCCCGGCAACACGTTTCGCATCATTGAGTGCGCTTTTGATCGATTTTGATGCAAGCTCAATATTGGTGATGCTCCCTTTGCGAAGCCCTTGTGCTTTTGCGATCCCGGCACCAATGATTTGTGCAACGTTATCGTCATCGATTTCCGCGATGAGTGCACAAACTTTAGTTGAGCCGATATCAATGGCTAAAACGGTCCGTTTCAAATCAAATCCCCTCTACATAGATTTCAACAGGATATTTGCTCTCAAGAGTTTTAATAAGCCCTTGATCCAACAAACTCCCTTTTAGCTTCGCTACAGCATTTTCATCCGCTAATGTTTTATCTTGAAGCAACTTTTGTTCCAAAACGTTATAGATTATAACATTTCCATTTTCTAAAGTGATAAAACCTTGTTTTTGTTTGGAAGCAAACAGTTTTGATAAAAATTCGGATCCTTCTTGAGCGTTTAAACCCGCTAGTTTAGTGCTGTCATTACGTGTTATGAAATCACTGCTCTGACCACTAAAGGTTTTAAAACTGTTTTGCGCTAACTCTTGAAGTTTTGTTTTTTTGGCTTCAATGAGGTAAAGCGTACTAACTTTTGTTTTGGCTTCTTCATAACTCATTGGACGTGATGGAACCGCTTTATCTAGTTTGATCACTAAATAATCGTTCCCAACTTTTCTAGGTTTTAAGAACGGTTTTTGTTCGCTCAGTTGTGTAATCTCTTTTGAAAGTTCAGGGGTAAATGGAGATGATGATTCCTTGATTATCGCTTTCTCTGCCATAGTTGCATTTGCTAGCGTCCCTTTTTTGAAATCGATATAGAGACGAAGAGCCTCTTTTTCAGTTGCTTTATCATTAAGTGCTGCAAGGATCATTGGTTCTGCCTCATCCATAGTGAGGATTTTTCCTGTAGAGTCTTTAAATGATTGGCGATTCATATCATAATATTCACTGATCTCTTTTGCCGCTGGTGTAAGGCTGAGCGGTTTTTGAACAACGTAGCTGATCTCATAGCTTGGCTGTGTTGTAAACTCTTTTTTATGTTTCTCCCAGAAAGCTTTTAATTCGGTTTCATTTGGAGTGAGAGTAATCATGTTGGGTGTTAAGAGTTTGTAGCTAATTTTATCAGATACGCCGAGGGCACCTGAGATAGCTTTGGCCTCAATCGCTTGATTGCTTGATGCGAGTAGATAAAGGGTTTTTTGGATGAGCAACTCTTTTTTCATTGATTCTTCGTACTCTTTGATCGTTAAACGGTTTTGTTTTAACATTTCTGCGTATACCGTTTTGTCAAAGGTTCCATTCTTTGAAAAAACACTTTGGGATTTAATAATGTTCCAAAGTTCTTCATCGGATACGATTAATCCATAACTGTTCGCAAGATTGAGAATAAGAGCCTGGTTTACCAATTGGCGAAGCGCTTGGCGTTGGAGCCCAAATTGTTGTGCTTGTTTTTCGTCAAATTTTCCTTGGAAAAGCTGATTGTATTGGTTAAAAAGGTTTGAGTAGCTTTTTTGCAGTTCAGCAGAGGTGATCGAAACTTCTCCTACTTTAGCGACAGCTCCGGCTTTGTCCCCATAGCTGTATTGTCCCCATCCGACGAATCCGGCTCCGATAAAAGCGATTGTGGAGATCCAGATCGTAATGACCAAATATTTCCGATGGCGTTGCATCCAAGTAATCATATTTAACGATCCTATTGTAAAATTCAGATATTCTATTCAGTTTACCATTAAACTTGGATGAAAATAGTGCCCGACTAACAAATGTTATCATATTATAATTCAATTTTAGAGGTTTTTCATGAATAATTTAGAGATATCCACGCGTGACTTAAATGTTTTATGGCATCCGTGCACCCAAATGAAAGATCATGAGACAATTCCGTTGGTTCCCATTTCCAAAGCGGATGGAATATATTTGTACGATTTTGAAGGGAACCGTGTTATCGATGCTATCAGTAGTTGGTGGGTTAATCTCTTCGGTCATTGTAACCCCTATATCAATCAAAAAATAAAAGAGCAATTGGATACGCTAGAACATGTTATCTTGGCAGGCTTTACCCATGAGGGGATTGTAAGATTGTCGGAGAGATTGGTAAAACTCTCCCCTGAGGGACTAACACGATGTTTTTATGCCGATAACGGTTCAAGTGCGATCGAAGTAGCACTCAAAATGTCGTATCACTCGCATAAAAACGGTGGAAAAGAGAAGCCACTGTTCGTTTCACTCTCTGAGAGTTATCACGGTGAGACATTGGGGGCACTCTCGGTAGGGGATGTAGCCTTGTATAAAGAGACCTATGAGCCTCTGCTGATCCGCTCGATTCAGACACCATCACCGAAAAATCAAACGATAGAAGCGGCACTTGAAGCGGCAAAATCGTTTGAGAATTTGCTCCAAGAACGCTCAGATGAGATTGCGGCATTGATCGTCGAGCCGTTAGTGCAGGGTGCAGGGGGAATGAGGATGTATCATCCCCTCTTTTTAAGTGAAACAAAACGGTTGTGTGTGGAGTATGGAGTCCATTTTATCGCGGATGAAATTTTGGTCGGATTTGGACGGACGGGGAGTATGTTTGCATGTGAGCAAGCGAGTATAACACCCGATTTTTTAATCCTTTCAAAAGGGCTTACAGGGGGGTATTTACCGCTATCGGTTGTACTAACAACGGAAGAAATATATGGATCGTTTTATTGCGATTATAATCCTACGCGATCTTTTTTACACTCACACAGTTATACGGGAAATGCTTTGGCATGTGCGGCGGCGAATGCGACGCTCGATATTTTCGAATCGGAAAACGTGATCGAAAATAATCAACGAACGATTGCTTTTATAGCCCAAGAATTAAAACGGTTTGAGAGATTGGCGAGAGTCAAAGAGGTACGTCAGTGTGGGATGATTGCGGCGATTGAATTGGAGGGATTTGATCCAAAGGATCGGATCGGATTAAAGATACATCAGCAGTGTATGGGACAAGGAGTATTGATACGGCCTTTGGGAAGCGTCATTTATGTGATGACCCCTTATGTTATTACTTTTGAAGAACTACAGAGAGTTTTTGATGCAATCGAAGGATCAATTCTCTCAATCGATGTCTAAACGCGATTGGGAATGATCAAGCATCAAAATGCGGCAACTTCGCTCTAAAATAGAGAGCTGTCGAACCATCGTATGGATGTCACGGCTAAAGGCATAAACCCCGTACCCGCGAATAACCATTATTGCAGTATTGTTTTGTTGGAAATATTGGGGGATCTCACTTACTGCACGCTCGTACCAATCTTCAAATTTTTTAGGATCATAGATATGGATTTTTCCAAACTCTTTGAACCCGAAATAATCTTTAGGGATAATAATGGAGTGATTGAGCGAAAATGCGGTGGTAAACGGCGGCATTGTAAAGGTGATAAATTTAGCATCCGATATTTGGCGATAAATTCCCTGATGAATAGATGCATCAATACTGGCATCTTTCCAACGGTAATCCTTATTGTAGAAAAGATCGATTAGACTCTCTTCGCTGATGGAGTCAAAAATAGCATTTTTTGTATTGATCGTAAAAAGATTGGTATCGAGTTTTGCGGAGAGAGAACCGTGATAAATACCGAAAAAATCTTTTCGGAACATTGAGAGGGCAAAAGTGGCGAGTTGACGTTTGACGTATTGTTTATCCATAAAAGAGATTTTAGCATATTTTAAACAATATGTTAGAGTGGGTGAGTTATGATAAGGAGACTAAAACCCAAAGGCCGCTTTGTGCAAGAGACTCCCCATATCCCCGTCCTTTATCGTGAAGTGATTGAAGCATTTTCCGTATGTAAAGAGGGGACTATTATCGATTGTACGATGGGTTACGGTGGGCACTCTTCGTTATTGCTCGATAATAACGGCGCTTTGAACCTGATTGGAATTGATCAAGACCCTACGGCGATAAATTTTTCTTCCAAGCGGCTTGATTCTTATGGAAACCGTGTAGATATCCGAAGAGGCCGTTTCTCAGAAGTTGCTCGTGATGCAATGGGGGAAAAGGGTGATCAAATTTGCGGCGTTTTGGCCGATATCGGGGTTTCCTCGCTCCAACTCGATCAGCGCGAGCGCGGGTTCTCGTATGAGAGTGATACGCTCGATATGCGGATGAATCCCGATGCGCCACTGAGTGCCTATGAAGTGGTCAATGAGTACTCGCAAAGTGGATTGGAAACTATTCTTCGAGAATATGGTGAAGTGACTAATGCCCGTAAAGTGGCAGAGACGATGGTGCAACGCCGACCGTTTTGTTCTGCCAAAGAGCTCTCCAACGCGATTTTTCATCTGATGCCGAAGGGAAAAAAAATTCACCCCTCGACACTGGTGATGCAGGCAATTCGGATTGAAGTCAATGATGAATTGGGTGAGTTGACACGACTACTGGATGCGATCGAAGCATCGGCTATTAAGACTCTGCGTGTGGCAATTATCACGTTCCACTCACTCGAAGATCGGATTGTGAAAAACCGCTTTTCCAAATGGTCCAAAAATTGTATTTGCCCCGATGATGCGATGCGCTGTACTTGCGGAAACAATCATTCCATCGGAAAAGTGATCACCAAAAAACCTCTCACAGCGCAGGATGATGAGTTGCGATCAAATTCGAGAAGCCGCAGTGCAAAACTCCGAATATTTGAAATACGAAGAGACTGATAACCCATGAGTGATAAACACGATATCTTAGAAGAGACCCATCTTATTATCAACCCTGATGATTCGATGGGGCCGATTTTTTTGCGAAATGTTTTTGTGGGCATTTTTTTGATCTTGGTGATTGTTTTTCCCAAAATTTTCATTAATACACAAATTTATTTCAAAAGTCGTGAAATCTCTACTCTGAGTCATGAACACGATGCCCTGATGGAAGAAAATCGACTGATTCGGGCAAAAGTAGAGTCTATGAAATACAAAAGTCAGGTGTTAGATACCCTCTTTTAGGAGCAACATTATGCTACGCCGCTTTATTGAATTCGCTCTTGATAAACCTCTTTTAAATCATCTTTTCCTCTTTTTCATTTTTTTGGTTGCGATTTTTTCGTACATTAATATCTCAAAAGAGATATTTCCGCCGATGCAGATGGATAAAATCACCATTAATGGAGCGTACGCAGGAACGAGTGCGGATATACTTGATAAAATGGTGGTTCAATCACTCGAAGACGATTTAAAAAATGTTAATGAACTTGATGAGGTAACATCGAGCATTAAAAATGGGGCGTTTGTTATCGTTGCCGATATCAAGCCAGATTCCAACAATAATAAAGTGCTTAGCGACGTCAAAGATATCATAGCTCTTGCAAAACGTGATCTTCCCTCCGATATGAATGAACCTACGGCAAAGATTTATGAAGAGACTATCCCTTTGGTATTGATCGCTATTGCGGGAGATGTAAAAACTGAAACCTTATTGGCACGAGCAGAAGAGCTCAAAAGTGAACTTTCAGAACTTAAAGATTTGAGTGAAATTACGGTTCGCGGGGATGCTGATGATGAACTTGTGATCCGTTTGGATACGCAAAAAGTCGAAGCGTACGGATTGAATCAAAGCGAGGTTGTTTCAGCATTAGGAAATTTGAGTTCTATTTTCCCAATTGGAACGATCAAAGAGGCGAAAAATCATCTCTATATCAGCACTTATAATGGGGAAAAAGAGGCTGAAAATATCCGTAATACCTTGATTCGTGTCGGAAATGTTCAAGTCCGTTTGGGGGATGTTGCCAAAATCTCTTTTGAACTGAGCAGCGGTACGGAACTCTCCCACTTCAATGGAATGCGAAATGTTTCGCTGAACATTACCAAAGCAAAAAGTGGTAATGCCATCGAATTAGTCAAGCAGATACGTCATAAACTAGAACGGTATGACCAGAAGTATCCCCAATTAGAATTTGAAATTTATACCGATACTTCAATATGGATAAAAAATCGTTTGAATACGGTATTTTCAAACATCGTTTTTGGTTTGGTGTTAGTCTTTTTCGCGATGTTGATTTTCGTAAATCGCGGTATCGCTATGGTTGTTGCGATCGGAATCCCTGTGAGTTTCATGATCGGTTTGATTGCGACACAAATGATCGGTTACAGCCTTAATATGCTCTCGTTATTAGGGGCATTAATCGCGTTAGGAATGTTAGTAGACGAAGCGATTGTTGTTGCGGAAAATATTTACCGTCATATGGAAGAGGGGCTAAGCAAGCGTGAAGCGACGATTCGCGGTTCCATAGAGATGTTTCCAGCCGTTATGGCGGCAACCATGACCACCGTGTTTGCTTTTTTACCCTTGTTGATGATGAGCGGTGAGATGGGAACTTTTATTAAAATTCTCCCGATTATGATTACGATATTGTTGCTAAGCTCGCTGTTTGAAGCGTTTTATTTTTTGCCGCTGCACGCACACGATTTTTTACGAGTTCGAAAAGAGGATCACCTCTCACATCTCATCTGGCAGAAATTGTATGGGTGGTTTGCGAAGGTTCTTAATCTTGTTTTGATCCGTCCAAAACTCACGTTAGGTGTAATGATTTTGGTGATTATAGTGATTGAAATACTTTTTATTAAACACACCAAGTTTCAGCTCTTTCCGCAGTTTGATGTAACCCAAGTCTATGTGACCGGCAAAGTGGATATTAATAACGATTTAGAAGCAACCGAAGCGATGGTGGAGGCACTTGAAAAAGATCTGATTGCAAAGCTTTCTCCTGATGAAGTCTCGTCAGTCACCTCCGTCATCGGTATGCGTTTGGATGCAAAAAACAAAGCAGAACTAGGAGATAACCTTTTTCATATTTTTATTGATTTGCATGAACGCTCACCCGTAAATGTTTTTGATCGCTATATCAACCCTTATTTAAGTATAGAATATGATGGCTCAGGAATGACTCGGGGACGCGATGCGGATCGTATCTCCGATGAAGTTGCCAAGATTATCCACCCTTATACACAACAAAAGCTGGGAGACCGCAAGATGTTTGAAGAACTGATTAATTCGGTTCCGGGAACAGGGGTTGTCGCGCATGATATTGAAATCTCACTCGAAGGAAAGAGTGATGCGGCGTTGGTTGATGGGGTAGATCGATTAGCCTCTTCACTGAAAACGGTGAATGGGGTCCACAGTATCGGGGATAACGCTGATGAAGGTGAGCGTGAAGTTAAACTCCGTGTGAATGGATATGGGCAGCAGTTAGGATTGGATGAGGGGATGTTAAACGCCCAGTTACGAGCCTATTATCTCAAAGCAGAATATTCTAAAATGTTTAATGAAAACGGTTTGATTCGTATTCGTATTGAAGGGAAAGAAAAAGATGCCCTCTCTTCGCTTGAAAATTTCCCGATTATAGTAGGTTCAGAGCAGGTGGCACTTCAAGAGGTGTGTGATTTTATTTACACGCGAGGGTATGTGACGCTTAACAAAGAGGACGGCAAACGGATTCGCAGTGTTTTTGCCTCTATTGACAAAGAGCATACTACTTCTGCAGAGGTAATGTCAGCGTTGTCATCAACGATCGAGAAACTTAAGGAAGAGGGATTTAAGGTTAATGTCAAAGGAGAAGAGCAGGAAAATGCCAAAACAAAACGGGAAATGTCTCAAGCCGCACTTATGGCTATCGTGCTGATTTTTATCGCGTTGGTGTGGCTTTTCGATTCATTTATAAAATCATTGATTGTTTTAAGTGTTATTCCTCTGTCGCTTTTAGGGGTGTATGCGGGGCACATGCTGATGGGGCTCAATATGACCATGCCTGGCCTGATAGGCACGGTAGGACTCGTTGGAGTTGTGGTAAATGATGGCTTATTAATGGTGCAATTTATTCAGAATGCAAGGGATAAAGCTGAACTGATATCGATGGCAAAAACCCGTCTTCGACCGATTTTAATGACCTCGATCACAACCGTATTAGGGTTGTCGACTCTCATCTTTTTTGCAAGCGGTCAAGCACAAATTTTACAACCCATGGCGATTTCGCTTGGATTTGGTTTGGCGTGGGCAACACTTTTGAATCTTATTTATGTTCCGTTGCTTTATAGTGTTATCTATCGAATCAAATAAGAATTATGGTGGTATAATCATCGACTTAAATTGTTCCTATGCCGAGTCGATGTATAATCCGACGTAGATATCGTCCGTTCCGAAATTTCAGAAAAGAGTGTGTATGAACCTTATTTTCATATTTTTACTCTTTGGGATACTTAGTGTTTTGGATGCGGCTGCTTGGAGAGAGAGCAAAAGTTTTATACTCAAAAAAGATGAGTTGGTTAAAGTACTTATCAAAAGTGAGGGACAAGAACGGGTACTCAATTTTAGATGGACTCTTTATAAAGACAAAGTATTAGTCGTACATGAGAGTTTTGATCGGTTTGTCGGACAACATATGTTGTATGCTACTCATGCCAATAAAAGCTTTCGAAAAGTTCTTTTACCCGCTAAGCGGAGTCATAAAGATATACCGTATGTAATTGTTCTTTTTAAAAAATTTGATGAAGCCAATGCAACCGCGCAAATGGATCTTTTTTTAATTGATACAGAAAAACGAATTGTTTTGGATTATTTAACTCAGAAGTGATTGATGGAATGTTAGAAATTGTAGAAAATCTTATTGCTAAACTTGTTAATGAGGTTGATTATCCTCAGGCTATGGAACTGTTCCAAAAACTTTCCGGTGGCAAACGTTTACGTGCGCGGCTTATTTTAACCATTGCACCATCGGCTCCTCAAGCACCGTTATTAGGGGCGATTGTTGAGCTGATTCACGCGGCAAGTTTACTGCATGATGATGTTATCGATGAGGCACAATTGCGTCGAGGTGTCCCCTCGATCAATGCAACGCATGGCTCAAAAACCGCCATTATGCTTGGGGATATTCTCTATTCTAAAGCGTTTAGTGAACTTACTTCTTTTGATTCACGCATTGCCCGCACTGTAGCTGAATCGGTTACTCGTCTCTCAATTGGAGAGATGATGGACGTAGGGATGGCAGAGTCTTTTAACAGTGATCGTGAGCTTTATCTCAAAATGCTGTATCTGAAAACTGCCACGTTGATTGAGGCGTGTGCTTATGGTGCGGCAATACTAGCAGGCAAAGACGCGGATGCACATGCAACGTACGGTAAAAATCTTGGACTTGCTTTTCAAATCGTTGATGATATCCTCGACATTACGTCTGATGAAGCAACTCTTGGTAAGCCATCGCTTAATGATTTTTCTGAGGGGAAAGTGACACTTCCATACATTGATTTGTTTGAACGACTCGATACACATGAAAAAGAGCGTCTTATCAGGTATCACGCTAAAGTACTGGATGAGAGTGAAAAAAAATGGATTCGTACAAAAATGGATACGTTCAGTATCATTGAAAACTCCTATACTCATGCACGTATGTTGTGCGATGAAGCGATCAATGCTGTCGGTGAAGATATTGCTTTGCGTTCCATCATTGAAACCGTGATCAGAAGAAGCCATTAATGCACTATTTGATTGTCAGCTTTTCACATAAAAACTCAACCTTGGCCATACGGGAAAAACTTGCATTTGTGGATGATACTGCGCAGTTAAATGCTATGAAACGTTTAAATGAGACCCCTTTTATTAGTGAATCGATGGTTCTCTCTACATGCAATCGTGTCGAGTTTTTTTGCAGTTGTAACGATACGAATGGAGCCAATGAAGCTCTTTTTTCTCTTTTAGCACAGCATTCAGGTCTCACTCCCCAAGAGTTGCATGAGCGTGCTGATATTTTTGATGATGAGGGGGGGATTCATCATCTTTTCAGTGTGGCAAGTTCACTTGATTCTATGGTGGTCGGGGAGACGCAAATCTCCGGACAGCTTAAAGATGCGTTCAAACTCTCACAGGATAATGGTTACTCAGCTCAAAAAATTTCGCGTGCAATGAATTATGCATTTAAATGCGCGGCAGAAGTACGTAATGCTACCAATATTTCTTCCAAACCTGTTTCTGTTGCTAGTGTAGCAATTGCTCAAGTGAAAGAATCGGTGGGAGATGTTCGAGGCAAAAAAGCACTGGTCATAGGTTCAGGAGAGATGTCGGTGATTACCTGTAAGCACCTTAGTGCTCAAGGTGTAGATGTGACGGTTATGAACCGAACTTTTGAGAAAGCTGAAGCAATTGCGCAAGAGTGCAATGCACGGGTACGATCATTCGATGAGATCGCTTATGCGATTAATGAAAATGAGTTACTTTTTACGGCAACAGGGTCGATTAGTCCAATTATTACGGATGAGATGATTAAACCAACTTCATTTGATCGTTTTTGGTTTGATATGGCAGTTCCCCGAGATATCGAGTGTGATAGCGAACTTTGGTCAATTCGTCTTTTTTATGTTGATGATCTCAAAGAGATTGTCAGTGAAAATATCGCTTTGCGTGAGGATGAAGCAAAACTTTCTTACGTTATTATTCGCCGGCATGTGAATTTATTTTTCGAGTGGCTCAAAATGCTCTCGGTTGAACCTCTTATCAAGAATATGTATCTTCGAGCTTCTGATGCTGCATTTTTGGAAGCGACACGCGTGATTGAAAATAGGTATATTCCCAAAGAATTTGAGCACGCTCTCCAAAAAGCAACACATCAAGCGCTAAAGCGGTTTTTACACCCATTTGCTGAGAGGATGCGTGATGGTTCTGATCCGATGCGTGTTGATGCCCTGATCGAGTCGATGAGTTTTTTAATGAATCAGGAAGAGGGGGATGACTTATCCCAAAACTCCTGTACCTATTACCCTAAAGGAAAATAATGCGTTTTAGTAAAGCCTATATCCCAACCACCAAAGAAGCTCCAAAAGATGCGCAGCTTCCAAGCCATATCTATCTTTCGCGTGCAGGATTTGTGACGCAGGTAGCGGCAGGGTTGTATAATTTTTTACCGATGGGAAAACGGGTACTTCGTAAAATCGAAAACATTATCAATGAAGAGATGGCGGCGTGTGACGCACAAGAGGTTGATCTTAGTTTCGTAACCCCTGCGGAATTGTGGCAAGAGAGCGGACGGATCGAGAAATTCGGTAAAGAGCTTCTCCGTTTCCGAGACCGTAAAGAGAACCTTTTTGTCCTCGGGCCGACCCATGAGGAGATGATGGTAAACATCGTCCGTAACCGTGTTACGAGTTACAAACAACTCCCTATCAACCTCTATCAGATCAAAACCAAATTCCGTGATGAAGCACGTCCCCGCTTTGGTTTGATGCGCGGACGAGAGTTTGTGATGAAAGACGGGTATAGTTTCCACTCAAGCACCGAAGATTTGGATCGTGAATTTGATGCGATGGAAGCGGCATACAAACGTATTTTGGAGCGTTTGGGTCTCGCGTTTCGTGTTGTTGAAGCCGACAGCGGTGCCATTGGGGGTACGGGGTCAAAAGAGTTGATGGTATTAGCCGGAAGCGGTGAGGATACCCTCGCGGTGTGTGACAGTTGCGAATACGGTGCCAATGTTGAAGCGGCACGCCGTGCACCTCGTAGTAGTGTTCCAGAAGCACCGAGCGCCGATTTCGCCCGTTTCAAAACACCTGCTATCAAATCGATTGAAGATTTGAGTAATTTTTTCCATGTTGATCCGTACTATACCCTCAAAGCGGTCGTTCAGCGCGCTGTTTATACAGAGAGCTCAGAACTCGTCTGTTTCTTTATTCGAGGATGTGATGAACTTCAAGAAGTCAAAGCGCGTAACAGTGTCGGGGCGATCGATCTGGTGGATGCGACGGAAGCGGAGTTGATCGAAATCGGACTGATTCCTGGATTTATCGGACCGATCGATCAGGATAAAATTCGTATCGTGATGGATAATGATACCAAAGGTGCAACGACAATGATCTGCGGTGCAAACGAAGCCGATTACCATTTCGTCGGTGTGGATCTAAGTGTTATGAATGAGGCTCATTTTGCCGATCTCGTCAGTGTTCAAGAGGGGGATGGTTGTCCTCACTGTGAGGGTAAAATCCTCCATACCAAAGGGATCGAAGTAGGGCATATCTTCAAACTTGGCACCGTTTACTCGGCACCGCTCAAAGCAGAATTTTTGGATGAAAACGGGCGTGCTCAGCCGTTTATCATGGGAACGTATGGGATGGGTGTTAGCCGTCTTGTCGCTGCGGTGATCGAACAGCATCACGATGAAAAAGGGTGTATCTGGACTCACGCAACGGCTCCATATATGGTGAATGTCATGGTTTCCAATATTAAAGAAGAATCACATCTAGCGTATGCCGAAGAACTTTATACTGCATTGCAAAGTAACGGTATTGAAGCGATGTTGGATGATCGAAAAGAGCGATTCGGATTTAAAATGTCGGATGCTGAATTGATCGGATTTCCGTATACGGTGATTGTCGGAAAAGAGCTTGATAACGGTTTGGTTCAAATTATGATTCGAAAAACGTGTGAGATAATTAGTGTGGATGCATCAGATGTGTTAAACAAAATTAAAGAGCTTTGCCAATGATCTATTTTTTAATCTACTTGTTTATCGAAGTGCTTGTTACGATAGAGCTTGCTTCGCAAATTGGAGGGTTAAATACTTTTTTTGAAATTGTCGGGAGCGCATTTTTAGGGATTTTTATTTTAATGAATTTCCGTCATAGCCTCGCTGAGAATGTTTATGCCTTGCGTATGCAGCAGATTGATATGCAAGGGTTTTCTAGTCGTAACTTAATGGGGCTATTTGGTGCCATTTTATTGATTCTTCCAGGATTTTTGGGAGATATTATCGGTTTGTTGATGCAATTTTCTCTTTTGAGTAAATTTATTGTTAACCGTTTTACGCGAAAATACCATTCACAAAACTACCAAGATACCTACACACCACCACGAAAGGATGACCATGTCATTGATGCCGAAATTATCGACGATACTCCTGCTA
>NZ_JAQTYM010000009.1 GCF_028688295.1 Sulfuricurvum sp. | reverse complement strand
CCCTTGACACTCGGAAAGGTCTCGAAATAACGCTCGATAATCTCTTTTGCCTCTTTGGTGGTGATCCCTAACGTATCGGAGAGCTTTTTCTGCCCCATACCGTACAAGAGACCGAAATTGACCGTTTTTGCGATGTTACGCTTACGAGGTGCGTCCTCAGCACCGAACAATGCAATCGCTGTTTGCATGTGGATATCGTGCCCCTCGTTAAAGGCATTGACTAAAACACTGTCCTCACTAAAATGGGCGAGGAGACGAAGCTCGATTTGTGAATAGTCAATCCCGATCAGTTTTTTCCCCGCAGGGGCGACGAACGCTTCACGGATACGCATCCCAAGAGCCGTTTTGACAGGGATATTTTGGAGGTTCGGGTTTTTAGAACTCAATCGTCCCGTTGCCGTTCCCGTCTGGACAAATGAGGTATAAATACGAGATTCAGGATCATTTTGCGCCAATGCTATCAATGGCTCGATATAGGTGGAGTAGAGCTTGTGATATTCGCGGTACTGTAACAACATCGGAATAACGGGATGCTCGTCTTTAAGAGAGTCTAACACCTGCTCATCCGTACTGTAACCTGTTTTAGTCTTCTTGCCATGTGCCAGACCGAGTGTTTCAAACAAGATAACACCTAGCTGTTTCGGAGAATTGAGATTAAATACGGTTCCGCACGCGCTGTGGATTTGCTCCGTGAGAGTGGCGATCTCTAAGGCTACTTCTTTTTTAAATGTCTCCAACACCGCCGTATCGACGGCGATCCCCTCTCGCTCCATCCCCAGTAGTGTCATAGTGAAAGGGAACTCGACATTAAACGCTTCATCCAGAGCGTCTTGTCCACCCTTCAAAAGAAGCTGCTCACGTAGTACTTCGTAGAGTCGATAGGTGATATAAGCATCTTCTCCCGCGTATTTACACGCATCTTCGATCGCGACCGAAGCGAAGTTTTCCCCTTTTTTGACCGTGTCTTTGAAATGAATCATCTCATGATGCAGTAAGTTCTGAGCAAGATTGTCCATCGAGAGAGACCGCGCCGAATCGGTGAGCCATGCCATCACCATAGAATCAGCATGGATGTTCAGACGATCAACGCCCAAAAAGCGGGTGACGAAATGGAGATCGAATTTTATATTATGTCCGATGACTTTACGCGTAAACAGTGCTTTTATTGCTTGTTTCGCGGTTTCAAGCGATACTTGATCCCCTACTCCGAGGTAACTGTGCATCATTGGAACATAATAACCCGTTTTTCCATCCGCGCTAAAGCTAAAACCGACGAGATGATCTTTGGTAGGATCAAGTCCTGTCGTTTCGGTATCGAAAGCAATAAGAGCATCAGGAGAAAGTGCCTCAATGACCTTTTTCAAATCAGTATCGTTATCGATCAAAACACTGCATCCATCCATATTGTTGCATACTGCCGGTATCGGAGATTTCACTTCCTGTAATACAACCGATTGAGAGGAAGAGGTTTGCGATTCTTCAAACAGTGCTTTGGCTTTGATGGTACGCAATACCGCATTCATCTCGTAATGGACTAAATCATCATAGATCGGGAGAAACGGATTATCAAAGTGCATAGCAAACTCTGAAAAATCGAGGCTATTAAACACGTCATCTTTGAGACGTACCAGTTCACGAGAACGGAATGCGTCATCTCGATAGGTTTCAAGCAGCCCTTTGATCCGAGGAGGTGTTACCTCTTCGAGTCTTTCGTACATTGCATCGAGTGTGAAAAACTGCGTTAAAAGCTTTTGTGCCGTTACCTTTCCGATCCCCTTGACCCCTGGGACGTTATCGGCAGTATCGCCGATGAGGGATTGATAATCGATAAACTGGCGCGGGTGGACGCCGTATTTCTCTTCGCAGTGACGCTCATTCATCACTTTTTTGCTGATGGCATCGACCAACACAACCCGATCATCATCGATGAGCTGATAGAGGTCTTTATCGTGCGATACGACACGAACCAAGAAACCGTGCTGACGCGCTTGGCGTACAACGGAGGCGATCATATCATCCGCCTCAAAACCGCTTTGAGAGAGCGATTTGTATCCCATTTTATCGATCCACTCGATGGCGATAGGGAGCTGCATAACCAATTCTTCGGGTGCAGGAGAACGGTTGGCTTTATACGCAGGATCGATTTCGGCACGAAAACTCGGTCCTTTAGCATCGAGAGCAAAAATGAGATAATCGCTGCTGTGATCTTTATGCAGTGAAGCAATAAAGTTGATAAATCCGGTCAAAAGACCGGTAGGAAAACCCTGGCGATTTTTAAGAGGGGGAAGAGCGTAAAAACTGCGGAAAAAGAATCCAAACGTATCGATAATGGTAACAACTTGCTGGGCCATTAATCGACTTTATACAACACGAATTTTATCAAGAATCGCATCAATTGCTGCTTGCAATTTAGCGATATCATAACCTGCTTCTTCTGCTTTTTTAAGTCCGTAAGCGATACCGTGTTCTCCGAATGGGTCATTGATCGGAACAATAGTTTTGACGATATGAAGTGCCATTGCAAACTCTTGAAGTTCCTCTGGTGCCTCTTTTGGTGAATCTGAAAATTGAATCATTTCAACAAATTCCCGATCAAAATTCCAGTGGTTAAAAATCTCTGCGGTTACTGTTGCCGTTGTCTCTTGGATATAAGAGCGTTCAACCGATGCAATATCAATAGCAGAAGTGATATCTGCTTTAAAATTCGTTGCTAAATCTTCTTGGATAACATCACTGGCAATAATAATTTTACCTGTCTCTTGCAAGAATGACGCTAGAAAAAGTTTATCCGCTTTAGCCCGATCAATTTTCAAATACCAGCTGTGCATCAATGCTGCTTGCAAAGATGAAATCTCTGCAAAGCGATCGGAACTGATCCCATAAGGTTCCATATCAACATTCAAAAGCTTTCGAACCGAATTACCCAATCCGATAGAGCGGGTCATACTCATTCCAAAAAGTGAAACTGCTTGTGAGACATTATTAATCTCACGACGGAAACTATAAAGAGGCGAATTTGCCGCTTTGAGTAAGTTGGCAACAATCATCGGATCGGTTTCAACCGTTTTTACCAAATCATGGATCGATGAGTTTGGATCGTTACAAACACGTTGCATGTCGATAACGGTTTTAGGAAGCGGAGGCAAAGATTTAATACTATTTATAATCGAGCTTTTCATTTAATACGGTCCTCTACAAAAGCAATTAGGGTTATTATAGCCTATTTAGCTCAAGAGCCAAATATTTTCCGGTAAAACTACCCGTTTTTTCCCAATCACGTGCAACACATTCAGGATCACCTTCCGCAATCAGCAATCCGCCGCCACTTCCCCCCTCAGGACCCATATCGATGATCCAGTCAGCATTTTTAATCATGTCGAGATTATGCTCAATGACAAGAACCGAATTTCCAAGCTCAACGAAGTTATGAAGAACTTTGGTCAGACGGTTGACATCATCAAAATGCAATCCTGTTGTCGGCTCATCGAGAATATAAAGGGTATTTCCCGTATCCCGTCGGCTCAGCTCTTTGGCGAGTTTAATACGCTGAGCTTCCCCACCGGAGAGGGTAACGGCATTTTGACCCAACGTGATGTAATCTAGCCCTACATCGCTGAGTGTCTGCAAAATCGCTTTGATCTTCGGGATCGGGGCAAAAAATTCGAGCGCTTCGCCGACGCTCATGTTCAATACATCAGAGATCGTTTTCCCCTTGTACTCCACTTGGAGGGTTTGGAGGTTGTATCGGCTGCCGTGACACGAATCACATTTGACCATAATATCGGGTAAAAAGTGCATCTCGATCTTGATCTCCCCTTCCCCCTGACACTTCTCACATCGTCCACCTTTGACGTTGAAACTAAATCGTGATGCCGTGTAGCCTCGAATCTGTGCCTCTTTCGTTTTAGCAAACAGGTTACGGATCTCATCCATCACCCCTGTATAGGTGGCAGGATTGGAACGCGGTGTTCGTCCGATAGGGCTTTGGTCGAGGTAGATTACTTTATCAAGCTTCTCTAGCCCTTCCACTTCGACACCCGCAACGCGGTTAATTTTACGGGCATGATTGAGAATTTCTCTCGTTACGGGAAGGAGTGTTTGTAAAATCAATGAACTCTTACCGCTACCACTCACACCCGTGACACACACGAAATTGTGAAGAGGAATTTTAACACTCAGATTATTAATATTATTTAATGTCACATTGTTGATGGACATCCACTCTTTTTGTTCACGGCGATAAAAATACTCGATTTTTTTCCGACCCGAAAGATATTGTGCGGTGAGAGTATCAGATTTTTTCATCTCTTCGAGGGTTCCGGCGAATACGACATTTCCGCCGAATTTCCCCGCACCCGGTCCGATATCGACGATATAGTCGGCATTCTCAATCGTCTCTTTGTCATGTTCGACAACGATAACAGTGTTCCCTTTTTCCTGCAATGATCGCAACGTTCGGATCAGTTTGAGGGTATCGCGTTCATGCAGACCGATACTCGGCTCATCGAGGACATACATCACTCCCGTCAATCCGCTACCGATTTGAGAAGCGATACGGATACGCTGTGCTTCACCGCCGCTGATAGTACGCGCATCACGGCTGAGGGAGAGATATCCTAACCCCACATCAAAGAGAAAGAAAAGGCGCTCACGAATTTCATTCAAAATTGACGCGGCAATCATCGTACTCTGATCACTCAACCCCTCAAAGGTTTTAGGATCGGCGAACCACGCATACGAATCTTTGAGCGGCATCGAAATAACATCACCGATCCCTTTGTCCGCAACACGAACGGCAAGAGATTCGCGTTTTAAACGATGAGAGTTACAAATATTACACGGCTTTTCAGACATGTAATCCGCCAAATCTTTTTCATCTTTAAAGATGTCATAGGCGATACGGACAATCCCCGGCCACGTACGCTTAATCGGGTGATCTTGCCATTTAAATTCCACTTCATCGACACTGCCGTGGAGAATTGCTTTTTTCTGATACTCTTCGAGGGTATAAAAAGGGGCGCTAATACTGATCCCCGATGCGGAACAAAATGCTTTTAGAAAGGTAAAATAGTATCCCTTATTAAAGCCATAAACGATTTTAATCGCCCCTTTCTCTATCGGAAGTTCAGAGTCGATGATCTTGTCGTAATCAAGAGCATAGCGAATCCCTAAACCATCACATTCTGAACACGCGCCCTTAGGAGAGTTAAACGAAAACGAGAGAGGCTCTAGCGGATCAAAACTCACTTTACAATCAAAACAGGCACTGTGTTCACTGTAGTGGATCAGTTTTTCATGCATTCCCACTTCGTCGTGGTTTTGGATCTCGATTTCTACTTCACCGTAGGATTCTTTGAGCGCTTTTTCAACGTCTTGGGCTACGCGGTCATGGTTGTCGTCTTTGATGATGAGACGGTCGATAACTACTTTAAGGGTATGTTTCTTGGTTTTGGAGAGTTCAATCTCTTCATCAAGACGCACCATAACACCATCAACCATTGCCCGCACGTATCCTTTATGACGCAATGATTCGAGGATATCGGCAAACGAGCCTTTCTTTTCACGTACTAACGGTGCTAAAATAACTATCTTTGCTCCATCAGGGAGCTTGAGTACTTGATCGATAATATCTTGTGCCGACATTTTTGAGATTTTTTTACCGCAGAGATGACAGTGTTGAATCCCGATACGGGCATACAAGAGACGTAAATAGTCATAAATCTCGGTGATCGTCCCTACCGTAGAGCGCGGATTTTTGGAAGTCGTTTTTTGATCAATTGCGATAGCAGGGGTAAGTCCTTCGATTTTATCAACATCCGGTTTTCCAACGCGATCCAAAAACTGTCGTGCATAGGATGAAAGAGATTCGATATAACGGCGTTGACCTTCAGCATAAAGGGTATCAAACGCCAATGTCGATTTACCGCTCCCACTGATTCCGGTACAGACTACCAATTTATTTTTCGGAATTTCCAAAGAGATATTTTTGAGATTGTGTTCTCGCGCACCAATAATTTTAATTTTATCCATAAATCTTACCCCGTAATCAGTTTGTATGCCGTAATGGCAAAAATAAAGACGTAAAAAACCACCAATATTTGTTTATATTGGCTTATTTTGATCAAATTCAAAAGCCAAATCCCCATCATAATCCCAAGCAGTGAACTCAGCCCCATAATCAATCCTGCATGAAGATTAATCATACCCAGCCAAAGCAAGGTACCAAAAGCCGAAATAGAGGTAAACATAACAAAGAAAAGTCCTACCGCCGACGCTTTTTTCAGAGGAAAGCCCATAAAACTCACCAATATCGGCGTCATAAGGATAGAACCCCCTACTCCGAGCATCCCAGAGAATACCCCAATTCCTCCACCAATGGTAGTGTAAAGAGGTCGATTGATCACTTCAGAACGAGTGGGCACGGGAGATGAAAACGCTAAACGTCCCAACGTAAAAGCAACAATTCCCAAAAAGAGCCATTCAAGAATCGTTTCATCCAAGATTTTGACGAAAACTCCTCCAACCATGGCACCAAGTACTCCGCCATACCCGAAATATTTAATATCATTGACCACATACGTCTGTTTCTTGTGATGAATCCACGCCGCCATTAACGATCCTGCCACCATTTGCATGACCGAAATACCGATTGCTTCTTTAATACCGAAACCGAGATAGAGCAAGATCGGAACAGTGACCGTACCGCCGCCGATTCCGAAAAAACCGGAGAGTGTACCGACACCAAGTCCTAAAAGAGCCAATTCTATTGTCATACTATCACTTTAGTTGAAAAATAATTCTTCAAAAGTTCATTCCGCGCGATTATACTCTCTTCGTGCTTCAAGCAACCCCCTTTTCGTTCACTTGATTTTACGGTATAATCAATTCTCATACTGTTGTTACCCACTTTTTGGGCACTACCCGAAACTCATAAAGTGACTCAACACCCTGAAGCTACCCGTCTCTTTCGGATAGGGTGAAATTAATGAGAGTGAGGATGCAATGCTAGCGATCATTGTTCATGCAGCTGAAAACTTTTGTCAACATCAACTACGCTTGCCGTTTGAACGTATTGAGAGTAGCCCAAAAAAGAGAACACTTCTTGCTTATATTGATGTAGAAGAAAAAAATGCTCTCCTGCATCGCGTCTATATCGGATGCGATGAAGCGTTGATGCAACGGATTAGCGAAATTTTTTTAGGTGAAGATGAAAGTGATGAACAAACGCTTATCGATATGCTTTTGGAAACGACCAACATGATTGTAGGAAGTGCAAAAGTGTTAGCAGAAGAGTCGTACGAAACAACGATCAGTATCATGACCCCTTTTTTCGTATCTGATGATACGAGCAAGGGTGAGTTACAAGAAGTTCAGCACCTCAGTATTGATAATTGCGAAATGATGATTGCGCTAAAAAGGCTCTAAAAAATGAATGAAATCGTTACACCTCAGCCCTCTTCACTTCCAAAAGATCACCCCTTTGATGCACTCAAAGAGCTTTCATGGATGGATTATGAGGGATTGCTCGATATGGAAGTGGAGTTTGTTGCTGACTTGGGACAAACCAGCCTTTCTTTGGGGGAAATTTTAAAACTCGAAAAAGGCTCCGTCATTGATTTGGGAAAACCCGCCGGTGAAAGTGTCGAATCTTATGTAAACCGTCGTATTATCGGGAAAGGCGAAGTAATGGTATATGAAAAAAACTTAGCAATACGGATCAATGAGGTACTCGATTCGAGTGCCGTACTTTACTACCTTTCAAAAGAGAGACTATGAGATACTTACTTCCCCTACTTCTTCTCCCGGCACTGTTATGGGGTGCCAAAGTTTTAAGCTATAACGTTTATGACCGTAACGACCGTGTTGACGTCATGCTCACCTTTGACACCCCTTATGAGGGTGTTCTCCGCCAAAACCGTCAAGGTAACACCGTTGTTATTAAGCTAGAAGAGGCCTTTATCGAATCACCGAAAATTAAAGATGTTAACTCAAAATACTTAGGAAAGCTCACCATTGCACCCCAAGGAGAACACATCGAGATTGTAGCGGTAGTGAGTAGCGGCGTCTCGATGCAAGCGTCTAAGACATCCGATTCCTACGGTCTACGTCTCCGTTTTATGCACCCAGTATCTACTGAAGCACTTCAACCAACACCACCTGTCGATGAAACCGCACTCCAAGGTCTCCCTACAAAATCTGACGGTGAATTTGAACAAAGCTATTATGTAGTCATCGGCATTTTAGTGATCGGGATTGGTATTTTATTTTGGCTAAAACAAAATATTGCCAAACGTGCTGAAACGATGCATAATGAACCGAAAACACCGTGGCTCTTTAACAAAAATTCAACAGAACCAAAATCGACTCCGATACCGGGTATGAAAGGATCTACTGATGCAGGAGGGATACATATTCGCTTCCAAAAGACATTGGATTCATCCCATACCGTTGCGATGCTCGATTATGGAACCATGAGTTATCTTGTTCTTTTAGGGAACAATACATTATTACTCGATAAATTCCAAGATAATATTCCGATTACCCAAAATGAATTTGAAACTCTTTTACAATCCAAACATCGTGAGTTGGATGGCTTTTTCCAAATCGCACCTGCTGCGCAAGATGAGATGTTTGATTCTTACAAAGAGAAAGCTTCCGGGGTATATTAAAACACCCCTTTTCTTTATTTCACATTTCCTAAATCATAACGACTATAGACATCATAGGCTTCTTCCCCTCCGGTAGTGGAGAGAACTTCACGGATCAATTCAGCCGCTTCTTTACGACTTCCTCCCGCAAACCCTTTTGCATAAATTTCAGCTAACGTTATCTTAGCCGCAGGCTCGCCCTGTGCAACTGCCATCTTAAGATAATATGCTGCTTTATCGAAATCTTCAGGAACCCCCATCGCATTAGCATACGCAAAACCTGCACTTACTTGCGCCGGTAAAATCCCTGCTTCAGCGGCTTTGGCATAATACGCTGTCGAGTGGGTAAAATTTCTCTCAACACCCTGAGCGTTATAATAAAGCGTCCCCAGTGCATAAGCACATCGCGGGTCCTCTGGATTTTTATTAAACCATTCATACGCTTCTTCAAAACGTTTGCCACTGTAGGCATTCATCCCTGCATTGTAAACATCAATCTCCATAGCAGCCTCTTTTTAATGCGATTGTAACAAAAGAGGCTAAACCTAAAGATGTATCGCGCACATTAATCCAAAAGTTTATTTACAACTCCCACGGTGCCGGTTTGCCTACATTGGCAAAGACCGGATTACGAAACGCATATTTTAAGTCTTCTGCCAAATTCAACAATCCGTTATATCCGCCGTAACTGGTTTTCTTTTCTTGATTAACATCAATAAAAGAGATTTTCTTCTTGATAGCCGTGTAGAGACTTCGTCCACCGGCGAGAAGAATATTCGCCCCCGTAGAGTCGATAATTTTCCCCTGTTCAGAAGCAGGTTTCGTCATCAGTACCCCATTTTCACCCAAATACTCACGTGCTTTATCGATATCATCCTGTGTCGATTTTGCCACGCTCGTTGCAACGACTTCAATACCCAAATCCTGCAAACCTGAAGCAATCGACCACGCTTTATTCCCTCCGGTATTTAGAACCGCTTTTTTCCCAGCAAACAGTTCCCTATAAGGGATAAGAGCACTCTCGAGTTCAGCTTCAGCTTGAGCAATCACCTCTTCGGCTCGTGCTATCAACTCCTGATCACCTAAAGCATTTACGATCTCACGAATCGCAAATGTCGTATCGCGTTTACCGTAAAATGAGACCGAAATCCACGGAATCCCATACTGCTCTTGCATTTTTCGTGTCAGCGTTATCAGTGATTTGGCACAAACGATAACATTGAGTTTCGCACGGTGGGCACAGCGGATATCCCCCACTCGCCCATCTCCGCTCATTGAACTCAGAACGCGGATACCAATCTTTTCAAACAACGGAAGATATTGCCACATGTCTCCCGTAACATTATAATCGCCGATAAGATTGATATCATACGGTGTCGTAAATTCCGGCTCTTTGGTACCAATCAGATGTTCCAATACCGCCTCACCGGCGAGACGTGAACCAAGATTTTTGCTCCCCACAAATCCGGCGGCATGAACGGGAACGACGGGGACACCATATTTTTCAGCTCCCAATTTACAAGTCATATCAATATCATCGCCTACAAGAGCCGTGACACAAGTCGAATAGACAAAAATCGCTTCGGGTTTGTAATGTTCCATTACATAATCGATCGAATCCCCCAGACGTTTATCCCCCCCAAAGATGACATCATTGGTCGTAATCCCCGTCGTAAATCCCATTTGTGTATGATCCACACCCGTGTACGACGTTTTTGTCTCACGTGTCTCCCACGATGCGCCCAGACAGGTTTGAGGACCGTGCACAAGATGTACTGCATCTGCATACGGGAAGAGAGAGATTTGAGCACCGTCAAACGCACATCCCCCTGCGGCCAGTCCGGGTTTAGGCTTATCACACCCTTCTCCAGGTTTTTTATCTTTAGAGTGTGAACAGGCACTCTCATTCATAAGCTCTTTGATTTTTGCGCGGCTGACCATGGTGACTCCTTAGAGTATAGTATTGCTTAATATGCAATTTTTATGCATCTTCACCTCTCTTTTGTTATACTCTCATCATGAAGAGCTACAGCGTTTATATCCTCAGATGCAATGACAACACATTTTATACCGGTATTACTACCGATATCGAGAAACGGCTAAATGAGCATAACACCTCTATGCGGGGAGCAAAATACACCCGATACCGCCGTCCGGTAGAGCTTATGTATCATGAAAGCCATATCGATAAAAGCAGTGCGCTGAAACGTGAAATCTTTATCAAACAGATGAAAAGAGATCAAAAAGAGGCATTATGGATCTCTGGATAAAAATCCTTCTCGTTGCTCTTTTTGGTATCTTGATTTATCGTGAAATCCTAAAATCACTCCACAATCCCCATAAACGCCCCCTCCAAAAATCCAAAGCAGGATTTATGAGTTTCATTACCATCACTATTCTTATCGGAGTTTTTACCTATGCAGGGATCTTCGTCACGAAAATAGAGACACGCGATTTACGCTCCTTTACTCCCTCACATTCTCCACAAATGATCAGCATCTATGATCCCGGCGTTATTGAGTTGGAGGGGATGGTAATAAAAACAAATCTTGCGCACCAAGGTGAACTTACCGCCCTTGCAACACAACTCACCTCCGCATGTGCCGGAGACAAGGGATGTGAACTCCAATCGCTTTTTGATTACGTTACACACATCCCCTACCGAACTGACCACACCAGTCGTAATGCAAAAAAAGTAATCGAAACCAATTGGGGAGATTGCGATGATAAATCAAACCTTTTTGCTTCACTTTTGAATGAACGTGGATTTGACTATCGGTTCGTGTATGTACCGCGTCACGTCTTTGTCGTTGTCCATACAGAAGATGGCGATAATCTCCCTTTTCTTCCTGCGAGCTTGCAGATCGAGGGAAAAAAGTTTTACTATGCTGAAACAACCGCCAAAAATTCAAAAATTGGAGAATTCAACGGCCAATTTCCCCACAGCTTTGAGGGGATATACGATATCAAAAAAGATGAAGCCGTTGATCATGAAACTGTCTCTTTCAGCTTTGGATAAAAAATCTTTTTTATTATCCATTTAAAGCTACACTTTCATTCAATTTTTTATCTCAGGATTTTTCATGACTCAAATGATCATACTTATCGTCGTTATTGCCCTTTTTTACTGGCTTTCACGCAGTTTTTCCCAAAACCAACACACCTATACCCCCAATCAGTTTGCCGGATTCAAACTCAACAAAGATACTCTTGCGCACAGTGAGTTAGGTCTCTTTGTTGCCCTTTCAGCCAAAGTAGCCAAAGCCGATGGACGTGTCGATGAACTCGAAGCGGAGTTAGTCGCTAACATGTTCTCCGATATCAGTGCCCTCTTCCCTGATCCTGAGGCAACCAAAAAGCTCCTCAAAGAGATTTTTGACGAAGAGAAAAATGCTCCCCACAATCTAGACCTCGTAGCTCAAGCACTCTATAAGGCTCTCTCGAAAGATCCCCATAAACGTCAAAAAATGGTCGAATTTCTCGTCAATCTCACTTACATCGATGGAACGCTAAGCCAAAGTGAAGAGGAGATGCTCCATAGAATTGCCTATCATTTAGGGTTCAGTGAACAAGATCTAAAAGCAATGATGGAGCGTTTTGGTGCTTATCATCGAAACAGTATCAAAGAGAGCTCGATCGATCAAGCCTATACCCTCTTAGGAATCACCGCCGAAGCAACGAACGATGAAGTAAAAAAAGCGTATCGCGCACTCGTACGTGAGTACCATCCCGACATTATCAAATCACAAGGCGCTTCGGATGAGTATCTCAAAGAAGCAACTGAAAAGGTGCAAGAGATTAATGCCGCCTATGAGATGATTAAAAAATCACGAGGTATATGATCAAAAAGATATCGAAAGAATTTCACTCTTCGATAATCTCTTTTTTGACTTTGAGTCGAACATAGATCGCAATCATTAAGATAACCCCCACGACAAGAGCAACAATCATTATATGAAGATATTCTTTTAAAAGTGCCTGATTTCCTCCAAGCATATATCCCAATAACGCCAAAATAATCACCCAAATCCCTGCACCGAGACTGGTGTAAATACTAAATGCGATAATGTTCATTCTTGCCAATCCGGCAGGAAGTGAAATGTATTGGCGAACGGCAGGAATCAAACGGCCGCTAAAGGTAGAGATATGACCGTGTTTAGCGAAAAAATCATCCATTTTTTGAAGACTCTCTTCTTTAAACAATACATATTTACCGTACTTCACGATAAACTCACGCCCCAGTTTCAAAGCCAAATAATAGTTAAACAAAGCGCCGCTCAAACTCCCCGCGATACCGGCCAAAATAGCACCATAAAGATTCATTTCTCCCTTGGATGCCAAATATCCGGCTGGAATCATCACCACTTCGCTTGGAAAAGGGAAAAAACTGCTCTCTAAAAACATCATCACAAAAATCCCTAGATACCCTAAAGCACCAACCGTTTCAACAATCCAATTAATAATTTCACCCATTATTTTTCACTTTTAAAAATATTTTGCAAATACTACACTCTATTGACTAAAACTACTCCCTATAACCGTCAATATCATGTTACAATCGCACCATGATTTCGCACCTCGATAATACCCGACTTGGCATCATTTATATGCTCGCAGCCTCTTTTTTATTTTCATTAACGATGGTATTTGCCAAACTTCTCTCTGCTTCACTAGGCTCTGTTGAAGTGACATTTTGGCGCAATACCATCGGATTGATCGTTATCGCGTTTTTCCTTCTGCGCAAACCGATGAAAAATGTCGGTGGAAAGCCGTTTACCCTTATTTTTCGCGGCGTTATCGGTACCGTTGCCCTCCTCGCATTTTTTTATACCATCAGTGCTACGACTTTATCTAATGCCATTGTTTATGCGAAAACAGAACCGATTTTTACCGCTTTACTCGCTTTTTTTCTCTTAAAAGAAAAACTCCAATCCCATGCTCTTTTAGCCATTGCCATAGGATTTTTAGGAGTGATACTCCTAAGCAAAATGGAATTTGGATACCTTCATATTATGGGGCTTCTGACCGGTTTTTTATCGGCGCTGGCGTATACAAGCGTACGAAGTCTCAAAGCCCATTACGATGAGCGAACCGTAGTCCTCTCCTTCATGCTCTCCGGCGTTATTATCCCTGCTCTTTTAATGTTTATAGCCAACTACGTTCATTCTGATTTTTTTGCTTTCGCCCTAAACTCGTTCGTTATTCCTCAGGGGATTGCGTGGTTGTGGATTATTTTGATGGGAGTAGCCGCCGCTTTCGGTCAAATCTACATGACGAGAGCCTATTTCTACGCTAAAGCGGGCATTGTGAGCACCCTGAGTTATTCCGTAGTACTCTTTGCTACACTTTTTGGAATACTTTTGGGTGATCTCTTCCCTACACCAATCGTTATAACAGGGGGGATTTTAATCGTTATTAGCGGGATTTTACTCTCACTAAAAAAATAATATTAGAGTTTACTATCTAATTTATCAGCGATGCTATCCCCTAACTGATCGATAGGCATCCCTTCATTTTTAGATGTAGGCTGAACTTTTTTAACCGGAACGGGAGCTGCCGGTACGGGTTCGACGCTAACCGGTTCTTGGACTTCTTGTGATACTGTCACGTTATTTTCTAGGTCTTGTTTTTTCAGATAATCATCTAAAAAAAAGGCTTTAAAAATCAACAAAATAACCGCGAAAATTAAAATATAAACAATTCGATGCATTATTCTCTGCCTTCGTTTCTAAAATTTATAACTATCAAAGGAAGGTATCTTAGCGTAGTTTTTTTAACAAAATTCTATCATTAGTAAATACAAGGTACAATTCCCACAAATACATGATGTTACGCACTAAAACGAATACATCCGTTTAAAGGTCAGTTAACACAATAAACTAAACTATATTTTTTGAGACTATGAAGCGAATCCAATCTTTTTCCATCTATGCATTGTTAATCGCCCTCTTAGTGCATCTCATCATAGCACTATTGCTTGTGCTCCTAAATCAGCTAAAACCGATCATCCCGCCTGAAAAAAATCCATCAAAACCGACAGAAGAGCGCTTTCGCCTCTCCATCAAAGAACGCCCTACACCGAAACCTGAAGCGATCATCAAAAATGAGATTCCACGCCCCAACACCAAACGTCCGATTCCTCAGGGAGAACAGCTTATCAAGCCATCGGAGCCCGTTCAAAAACCTCTTCAAAAAGTGACCACTCCAGAACCCCCGCGTAGTATAACGCCCCCTGAGCGCGTCAAAAATGAACCGGTAAATGAGCCTAAAAAAGCGTTCGAACGTCACATCGCCAAAACGGTTGCCGAAATTGAGCGTAAACCTGTTCCTCAAAAAGCATTCAATCTCCATGAAAGCCTCTCAAAAGCTGACCCCTCAGCACAAGAGAGACCGGTCCGAAGTTCTACCAAAATCGCCGACAGTATCCAACGTCTTTATGGGGATAAATTTAATGAGCTCTCAGCAGGAGAACAAAAATACATTCTTGACAACCAAGAAGTGATGCGCCGTATTACCCAAGGGGTACTCGATCGATACGGCCGATCACGTATTCCCGATAGTATTCGTACTCAAGATACCAATATGATTGAATTTTATCTCCATCCAGATGGCAGTATCTCTGATATCCGTTTTCTAAAAAACTCACAGCTCTCTATATTGGATGATACAACCAAAGAGGTTATCGAACTCTCCTACGCCAAATACCCCCGACCTGAACAAAAAACACTCATTCGCTACCGTGTCTTTTATAACCTTACAGGATATTAATACTCCAGTTTAATCTTTAACTATTTAAAAAAGCTGGAGTTTCAATGGTTATAATGCAAAAATGAAATCAACTAACTCACAAAAAGCATTGCTCATAGCACTCTTTTTGCATCTTTTTATTGTGAGTATCTTTTGGATCAGTTTCCCTAACATCAAGGAAGATAAAAAACTCCTCCCCGAAAAACGATTCGGTATCTCTTTGAGTGAAGCACTTGAGATCAATGACAACAGCCCATCAGTACCACAGAACACACCTATTCCTTCACCTCCGATGCAAACCATTGTCGAGAAATCTCCTCCCTCTTCAGAAGAAAACAACCCACTCCCTCTCGACACACCCAAACCATTAACACCCAAAGATCGTGATTCTCTCCCCTTTTCTGTTCTTCACCACTATGGAGAAGAGTTTTTTAATCTCAGTGCAGGGGAACAACACTACATCATCGACAATCTCCAAAAGATACGTAAACTCAATGAGATCGTCGGAACAAGATTACTGAGAGATCGTCCCGATGATGTCGATCCGATGGATAATAATGTGGTTGAGTTCACCCTCAATCCTGATGGGAGTATCAGCGATCTATCTCTCGAAAAAAATCGCCTAGGAACACCGCTCGATGAGCTAACCCTTCAAACGATTAATCTCGCCCATCCGAAATATCCCAAACCTAACCAATCCACAAAAATACGGATACGGGTTTATATTATTATCAAATAATCGCAAAGACTAATAGCAGATTCGATTACGCCCTTGCTCCTTGGCATTGTAAAGATGCTTATCTCCAAGGGTTACGAGTGTATTAAAATCTTCTATATGTTCACTGTTTTCGATAATCCCGATACTTGCCGTGACACGAATCGTTTCCTCATTATACGAAATCGACGTCTCTTCGATTTTTTGGCGAACCCGTTCCGCAATTATTTTGGCTTCATTCAGATCGGTTTGAGGCAATATCACCCCGAACTCCTCCCCACCCAGACGTCCTACGATATCCTGTTCTCTCGTTTGCTCAAGCAATATTCCTGAAACAGCCTCGATAACACGGTCACCGCACTCATGTCCGTAGGTATCGTTAACCCGCTTAAAATGATCGATATCAAGCATAATAAAAGAGATCCCTTTATCATCATTCCAGTGGCGTCTGGAGACTTCATACCATGTTCGGCGGTTGAGGAGATTGGAGAGTCCGTCAAGCGACATCAAAATATTGTTTTCAAACGCATTCCGATACGCCTCGATACCGTTTCGGCGGCTGAGAATAACTACCGCAAAGACATAACCTGCCAGCGGCAACGCAAAAAAGATATAGGTCACGATCTCTTCCGCACTTTTTCCCACCCAAGCCATCACAAAGAGGACAAAAAGGATTTGAAAACTCTCCATAATAAAATAGATTTTTTTAGTAACCAAAGGGGCAAGCATCATGGTAGCAGTGAGATAAAACATCCATGAATAGCCAACAAAATGGACAGGATTTCCAAACAAAAGATAAGTGAGTGCAACCGCACTGAATCCCATCGTACCAAACGTCGTAATCGCTTCGATACGGCGATTTTCGAAATACGGGTGTGCCACAGCGATAATCACCATAACGGCAAAAAATACCGCCGTAAGCCTACCGCCGAGTACATACAAAAACTCACTTGTCGCACCGTAGGTTTTATAATCGAAAGGGATATAGATAACGGCTAAAAAAAGACCGATGTAGCTGAAAAGGAGAAAGTTTTTAAATATACGATTTCCGAAATACTTTTCGAACGATTCAAAACGGATAAGACGGTTGGATTGCAATGCTACGGTATTCGTCATGCTGTACTCTCGCTACTAGTGGGGTTACTAATAGCGTAGTACAAAATGTGTTATCGAAACCTTAAAGTGTTATTGCTTATTTTTCAACTAGTGACAATTTGTCACGGTTTCATTTTCATTGTAGTCCGTCCATTATCAAAAGGCGGAAAATAGTTCTAAATGAACTACTACTGCTACTGCGCTAAAACCGACAACGCACCCTTATAAATCGGCTCGTCAATAAACCCGTACCGCTCATCCACAAAACCGCTAATTCCACGGACGCTGTGTTCTTCGAATAATCTCACGATCTCGTGGCATCGCTCTATCTCTGCTTCACCGTGACCGAAAATGTCATGAATCAGCTCTACTTGAGCAGGGGAGATACACCCTTTTGCATCAAATCCCATCATTTTTTCCAACTCCAGCCAGTTACGTAATCCATCACTGTTTTTATAATCTTGATAGACAAATGATACCGGTTTTACACCGCATGCACGACAGGTAATCAAAAAGTGAGAGAGGAGCGTGTGAACCATCGGATTATCGGGGATAAGAAGCGTCTGAGAGAGGCCTAAATCGGCAAAGAGATCGAGAATTCCGAGATAATAGGCACTAATCCGTGTATCGATGCGCAGTTGAGCGAGCAAAAGCCACGCCTCTTTGGTCTCGATGGAGAGATGAATTTCAATCCCCTCATCTACGAGGGTCAACACCCGTCTCACATCTTCAATACTTCGAATTTTAGGAACCCTAATCGCATCGGGCATGAAAGGATTGAGAAACAAAATCTCCTCAGCACCTCCCTCATCCAGAGGATTCACCCGAACCACTAATTTTTTATCCGTTTGCGGATTGGATGAGAGTACCATGGCGCACAACGCCAATGCGTAAGGTTTTTGGGAGGCACTGACACCATCTTCGAGGTTTAGCATTAAACACTCAGCTTCCAGTGTCGGAATTTTAGAAAGATGTTTGATGTTATGGGTAGACACCATCATGGCGGATCGAAATGACAAGGTACGGTTTAATTCCCTCTTCACGGGAATTGCTAACGCCCTCAGGGTTGTTATGTTTTCGGAATCAACTAAATTATTGAGCTTTTCGAGGTTTCTGAGCGGCACTTTTAAACTCCTCACGATGGAGATAATAATAAAGGGTTTGTATCTCAGTATCCGTGAGATAATAACGAGGCATGCCAATGATGCGACTGTTCACTTTGTCATAAAACTCACGAAAAGAGAGCTTATGGATCGGTTTTCCGGCAAAAATCTTGTTTTCACCTTTGTCACGATAGCGGGCAATTAGCTTCCCCTCACCCTTTTCTCCATGACACAAATGGCACCCTACCCCTCGTGGATTATGATAGAGCCCGGCCGCATACTCTTCTTTCGTAATAAATGATTCCGCATGAGAGAATGTGAATGCCAAAAATAATAGAATAACCCCGCGCACCTGATCCCTTTAACCATTTATTAGTCTTTACTCGCTATGATACCCAAAAACAATTTGACGGTGATTAAATGCAAATTCTTGACGGTAAAGCACTCGCACAAAAAATCGAAGAAAAAGTGACGCTCGGGGCCAAAGAGCTGAAAGTTAAAACCGGTAGAGTTCCGGGTTTAGCGGTAATTTTGGTCGGTCATGATCCAGCGAGTCAAGCGTACGTCGGTATGAAGAAAAAAGCCTGTGATCGTGCAGGATTTTATTCGGTTACGCACGAAATGCCCGATGATATCTCCCAAGATGCCATCCTTAAAACCATCGAAATGATGAACCTAAATCCTAACATCGACGGGATTTTAATCCAACTTCCTCTCCCTAAACATGTTGATACCACCAAGATCCTCGAAGTGGTTGCCCCATCCAAAGACGTAGACGGATTCCACCCCTATAATGTCGGACGCCTTGCAACAGGATTGGACGGTTTTGTTCCGTGTACACCACTGGGGGTTATGGAACTTTTGGCAGAATATAACATCGATCCAAAAGGGAAAAACTGCTGTGTCGTCGGCGCTTCTAACATCGTCGGAAAACCGATGGCGGCACTCTTGCTCAACGCCAATGCAACGGTTGAAATCTGCCATATTTTTACCGATGATCTGAAAAAACACACACTGGCCGCAGATGTTATCCTCGTTGGAGCAGGTGTTATTAATCTCATACGCGAAGATATGGTTAAACCTGATACCATCATTATCGATATCGGAATCAACCGAACTCCTGATGGTCGTCTCGTCGGAGATGTTGACTACGATGCGGTTGCCCCTAAAACCTCCTATATTACCCCTGTACCGGGAGGAGTCGGTCCAATGACTATCGCGATGCTCCTCTCTAACACCCTAAAAGCCGCACAAATTCACGCACAAGAAGAGAACTAATTTTGAAGAAAAAAATATTTAATGCAGCGCACAGCGCGTACCGTTTTTCAAACACATGGACAGGAACGATTATCATTGTCCTCTTTATCATTTTCTTTGTGGCGCAAGCCTTTCGTATCCCTAGCGGATCAATGAAAGATTCTCTCCTCGTCGGTGATCATTTATTTGCCAAAAAATTTGCCTACGGAATCTCAACACCCCATATTCCGTTTCTCGAAATTCCTCTTATTCCAGGAACCGATGGACACATCATCGATGGAGCCGAACCAATGCGCGGTGATATCGTCATCTTCCGCTATCCTAACAATACTCAGCTTCACTACGTTAAACGATGTGTTGCATTACCGGGGGATGAACTCTTTTTGTCAGAAAAAGTACTCTATCTTCATCCTCGTGAAGGTGATGAGTATGCCCGTAAAGCCTTTTCAGAGTATGAGCTCGTAGAGGTTGATGGAAAATTATGGGTTAAAAATCCTTACGCAAAAGAGCACCCGGGGATCCATAATGATAACAAAATGGTTGATAACGGAGTTTTCCCCACTGAACTTTTCAATTTTGCACCGATCCAAGTTCCCGAAGGGGAGTATTTCATGATGGGAGACAACCGTGACCACTCCAATGACAGCCGTTTTTGGGGATCAGTCCCGTATGGCTTGATCGAGGGGACACCGTGGTTTGTCTATTTCAGTATGGACAGCAATTACGAAGTACGCTGGGATCGTATCGGAAAAACACCAACCGATTTAGAACAAAAAGAGATTTTAGAACACGCTGTTAACGAGCGAATCCGCGAAGATGCCAATGACCATGAGCTCTATTGATCTACTCGAAATCGCTGCGGCGGTTATCGCTCTTCTCATTGCCATTATCGGTCATGAGATAATGCACGGTTGGGTCGCCTATAAATACGGTGATACTACCGCTAAAAACCAAGGTCGGCTCAGTATCAATCCTCTCATTCATATCGACCCCTTCGGTTCTATTCTCGTCCCCCTTATGACCTATTTTATCCCTATGCTTCTTGGGGCTTCGAGCGGTTTTTTATTCGGTTGGGCAAAACCGGTTCCGATCAATACGCATACGGTTATTCGAAATGGTGGATACAACGCTGCCATGCAGGTGAGTTTGGCAGGAATCGCTTATAATATTTTCCTAGCTACCCTCTCTTCGATCATACTGGTTTCACTTGCTCAACCGACTGAAGCTGACAGTATCGCTTATATTTTTGGATATATCTTTATAATGAAATTGCTGTTGATCAATGTTGTTTTAGCAGTATTCAATCTCCTACCCATTCCGGGATTCGACGGGGCTCACTTTTTGTCGTATCTGAGTCTGAAATACAAAATACGTGCCATTGCCGAATTTTTCGCTAAAGCCGAACCTTATGGAATGATTGTTATCATCATCATATTAGTTACCCCGCTCAAAATACCACTCGTAATGTGGCCGATTCAAGCGGTATTAAATTTATTGTTAGGGTAAGGAGAATTATGAAGTTTTACGTTGCAACCGATCATGCCGGAATCGATCTTAAAGATTTTACCGTTGAAAATCTCCGTTCCAAAGGTCATGAAGTGATCGATTTGGGACCATTTTCCAAAGAGAGAGTCGATTACCCCGATTACGCAGTTAAAGTGTGTGAAAATGTCCTAGCTGATATCGGTTCACAAGGAATTTTGATCTGCGGTTCAGGTATCGGCATGTCGATGGCGGCTAACCGTCATCATGGCATCCGCGCAGCACTGTGCCATGATGCCTATACAGCGAGCGTTGCACGTGGGCACAATGATGCCAACGTCCTTTGCTTCGGCGAACGTATCGTGGGGCAAGGGGTTGCCGAATCGATCCTTGATGCATGGATTGCAGGCGTGTTCGAAGGGGGTCGTCACTGCGGCCGCGTGAGTAAAATAGAGGCCATACAAGGATAATTGATGTTTTTAGAGTGGTCATTGCTTACCGTCGTTACCTTGGGAGCCATTTTCTTTTTGGTTAAAATGTTCTATTTTCGTAGTATTACGGTAAAAGAACAGCGTAGCAGTGAAATGATGAAAATGACCCTCAAAGAGGCAGAAATACTGATCCGAAAATACCAAATTCAACTTCAACGCGCACTCGGAAATGTTGACATCCTCAGCGAAGAACTCAACAACCTTCGTAATGAGCTAAAATCGCTTAAACAGCGTAACTCCAAACACCGTTCGGAAACTGATCGCCTCCAAAATAAAATCAAAGAGCTTGAAGGGCGCATTGACGCGCTAATTTAACCAATTTCTCAAGGAAAACCTATGAATCTGAGCATGAGTGACCGAGCTATATTAATCAACGCGATTCGCGATATCCCCGATTTTCCAAAACCGGGAATTATTTTTAAAGACATCAGCACCCTCCTCTCTAATGCAGATGCATTCGGTGTTTTGATGCGCCATCTGCATGCGCGTTACAGTAGCTATGATCTTACTCACGTTGCCGGTATTGATGCACGCGGGTTTATTTTTGGCGCAGCGTTAGCTCAAATGTTAGGATTAGGTTTTGTTCCGATCCGTAAAAAAGGAAAACTACCCTATACCACCGTCTCGGAAAAATACTCTCTCGAATACGGTGTCGATGAAGTAGAAATCCATATCGATGCTTTCAGTGGTGTTGATAAACCCAGAGTACTCTTGATCGATGATTTGATTGCAACCGGGGGAACCGCCTACGCAAGTGCCAACCTCATCAATAAAGTGGGTGCAGAGTGTATCGAAGCGTGTTTCATCATGGGGCTTGATTTTTTAAGCGGACAAAGCAAACTGCGTGATCTCGTCGAAGTTTATACCGTAATCGGAGTTGACTAATGTATATCCCATCCCCTTCCAAATTTGATCCCGTTGAGGGTCATTTCGGTATTTTCGGAGGACGTTATGTCCCTGAAACCCTTATGCCTGCCCTTTTAGAACTCGAAGCCGCCTACAAAGAGATCCGTTTTGATAAAACATTCTGGAGCGAGGTGGATGGTTATCTCACTGATTATGTCGGTCGCCCAAGTCCTCTTTATTTTGCTGCCAACCTTTCCGAAGAGTTAGGGGCTAAAATCTACCTCAAACGTGAAGATTTAAACCACACGGGTGCGCATAAAGTCAACAACGTTATCGCCCAAGGGCTAATGGCAAAACGTTTAGGCAAGAAAAAAGTGATTGCCGAAACAGGCGCGGGTCAACACGGTGTTGCGACCGCTACCATTGCCGCATTACTAGGATTAGAGTGTGAAATTTTTATGGGGGCCAAAGACGTCGCGCGTCAAGAGCTCAATGTTTTTCGTATGAAACTCCTCGGTGCTAAAGTTCACGCGGTAGAGAGTGGTTCTAAAACCCTTAAAGACGCAATGAACGACGCGATCCGCCACTGGGTTACTCATGCACGTGATACGTTCTACATTATCGGTACTGTTGCAGGACCGCACCCTTATCCGATGATGGTTCGCGATTTCCAAGCAATTATCGGATGCGAAGCCCGCGCTCAGATTTTGGAAAAAGAGAACCGTCTCCCTGATTATGTCATCGCCTGTATTGGAGGCGGGAGCAATGCTATCGGGACATTCCAACACTTCCTCGAAGACAAAGAGGTACGCTGTATCGGTATTGAAGCGGGTGGATTAGGAGTTGAAACCGACAAGCACGGCTGTTCACTTCTCAAAGGACGTCCGGGAGTCTTACACGGTCAGATGAGTTACCTCCTCCAAGATGACGATGGTCAAATCCTCGAAGCCCACTCCATCTCAGCAGGTTTGGATTATCCGGGTATAGGGCCGGAGCACTCTTTCCACAAAGATAATGACAATGTCGGGTATGACAATATCACCGATGCCGAAGCACTAGACGCTTTTGTATGGCTCAGCCGCGCTGAGGGGATAATTCCCGCATTTGAAACAGCTCACGCAGTAGCTTATCTCAAAAAAATGACTGACATCAAAGATAAACTCATCATCGTCAATCTCTCAGGGCGTGGCGATAAAGATATGATGCAAGCTAAACAAATACTCAATTTCGACAACTAAAGGCAACTGATGGAAGCATTATTAATCGGTTGGCTTAAAGAGTACGGCTATATTATCCTCTTTATCTGGAGTATCCTAGAGGGTGAGATGGGACTTATCATGGGTGGTATCATGTGCCATACTGGAGATATGTGGCTTCCGCTTGCCATCTTTGTAGCAGGTATCGGAGGATTTGTGGGTGATCAGGTCTATTTTTATATCGGTCGCTACAATAAAAATTACATTCATAATAAATTACGATCACAGCGTCGAAAATTTGCCATTTCTCACCTCCTCTTGAAAAAATACGGTTGGCCGATTATTTTCGTTCAACGCTACATGTACGGTTTGAGAACCGTTATCCCAATGGCAATCGGTCTCACCAAATACTCATCCAGAAAATTCGCTTTTATCAATCTCATAAGTGCATGGATGTGGGCTGCTCTCACCATTATCCCTGCTTATTACTACGGTGAACACCTATTAAATTTTCTCCATTGGACAAAACAACATTGGTATTTTGCTCTGCCGATGTTAGGTACTATCGCTTTTAGTATTCTCTTCTATCTGAACCGACTTGAAAAAAACCTTCTGGAGAAACGCCGTGAACGTCGCCCTTTATAATCAACCTTTATCCTCTCTCAATGCCGATTTGACAATTGAATGTGTCACCACGGCACAGTTTGAAGTACACCCTCTCAAAGCCCTTCTAACACAGGCTGGATTTAAAGCCGAAGCCGAACAGCTCTGCACCCTGCATGAGCATCGTCTCCTCGTCTGCGCTATCACGGATGAGAGCAGTGAAACCTACCGTTGCGTGATGACATCAGCACTTAAAACAGCTATGAACTACGGCTATGCATCCCTCAAAGTTGCTATTACACAAGCGAGTTTAAACTCTTTAGTCGAGGGGGCACTATTAGGAACCTATAAATTTGAATCGTACAAATCCGATCCAAAAAATTCCCCTCTCAAAGAGATTTTGTTTGCTAATGATTCTGGAGCTGATTTTAGTACTTTAGAGTCACTTTTCAACCAAAGTGTCACAATTGCCAAAGCAACAAATTTTGTCCGTGATTTGGTCAACCAAACCCCATACGACATGACCCCACAGGCAATGGCAGTTGTTGCAGACTCTTTAGCCTCTTCCAATAATCTTGAATGTACGATCCTCGATGTTAACGGATTAGAGAGTGAGGGGATGAACGCGATGCTCGCCGTCGGTCGTGCATCCATCAACCCTCCCCGCCTGATCCACCTCACATATAAACCTGCAAACCCTAAAAAAATCATCACCCTCGTGGGCAAAGGGCTCACCTACGATAGCGGCGGGCTCAGTCTCAAAGCAGCAGCATCGATGGTCACGATGAAAATGGATAAAGCGGGCGGATGTGCCGTGATGGGGATCATCAAAGCCGTGAGTGAGCTAAAACTCGACATCGAAGTGCACGCGTTTGTCGGAGCGGTCGAGAACATGATTGGCGGTAACGCCTACAAACCTGACGATGTCCTCCGTGCTAAAAACGGCAAAACCATCGAAGTACGCAACACCGATGCAGAGGGGCGTTTAGTACTAGCAGACGTTTTAGGGTATGCACAGGAAAACGTAAAAGCCGATTACATCTTCGACTACGCGACCCTCACGGGAGCGTGTATGGTTGCTCTGGGGCCATATACGACAGGGGTTATGGGACACAACGAATCGCTCAAACAAGAGTGGCTCAACGCGGCGGAAGTGAGCGGTGAATACTGCGGTAACCTCCCTTTCAACCGCCACCTCAAAAAACTGATCAAAAGCGACCTTGCCGATGTCTGCAACGTCTCGTCAAAACCGTACGGCGGAGCGATCACAGCAGCCCTCTTCCTCGATAACTTCATCGATGAGGATATGAAACAAAAATGGGTCCATTTCGACATTGCAGGCTCCGCCTACACCGAAAGCGCATGGGATGTTCATACCTATGGCGGAACCGGTGCGGGAGTGCGTATGAGTCTCAACTGGCTTATGGAAAACTGCAAATAAACACTTTGACTTTCCCGATTAAATCGGGAAAGCCCTCTCTCAGTCCCCACTCAACAACTCTGTATTATAATTGCGCCAATACTTTACGCATCGTAACACACTAAGGAAACACTCCATGGGATTATCAATCGGACTTGTCGGACTACCAAACGTCGGGAAATCAACCACTTTTAACGCACTCACCAAAGCACAAAACGCCGAAGCGGCAAACTATCCATTCTGTACAATCGAGCCGAACAAAGCGACCGTTCCGGTTCCTGATATCCGATTGAGCGCATTGGCTAAAATCGTTAACCCTGAACGTATCCAACACTCGACTCTCGATTTCGTTGATATCGCAGGTCTCGTTAAGGGAGCCAGCAAGGGTGAAGGGTTGGGAAATAAATTCCTCTCAAACATCCGCGAAACCGAAGTTATCTTGCAAATCGTCCGTTGTTTCGAAGATGACAATATCGTTCATACAGAAGGGCGTATCGATCCTCTGCTCGATGTTGAAATTATCGAGAACGAACTGATCTTCGCCGACATCGAAGTCTTGACTAACCGTATCGAACGTCTCAAAAAACAGGCGAAAAACGATAAAGATTCTGCGGTTATGGCTGAATTTGCCGAAGAGTTGGCGGAGTTTTTAGCAGAGGGGAACCTTGCTCGTAACTTTCCGAAAGCGGATAGTGAAATGTATGAAAAACTGATGAGTGAAACTCGACTTCTTAGTGCCAAAGAGATCATGTACGGTGCGAACGTCGATGAAGACAGCTTAACCTCCGACAATGAGTTCGTTAAACGTCTCCGCGAACACGCAGCGAAACACGGGTGTGAAGTGATCAAACTGTGCGCGAAGATCGAAGAAGAGCTTGTCGGTATGGAAGATGATGAGCGTGACGAATTCCTACGCGATATGGGTGTCGAAGAATCAGGCTTGGAGCAAATCATCCGCAAAGGGTTCGATAAACTCGGACTTATGAGCTACTTTACTGCGGGTGTTAAAGAGGTTCGTGCATGGACGATCCATAAAAACACAACGGCTCCGAAAGCGGCTGCTGTTATCCATAACGACTTCGAAAAAGGGTTTATCCGTGCCGAAGTAATCGGCTATGAGGACTTTGTAGCATGCGGTGGTGAAGCCAAATCGAAAGAGGCGGGGAAAATGCGTCTTGAGGGAAAAGAGTATATTGTGTCTGATGGTGATATCATGCACTTCAGATTTAATGTATAATAATTAAAATTGTTGCCTCTTATAGTGAGGCATACTATCCAAGGAGTGATTGATGCCTCTTAAATATGCCGGACCAAAGCCGCTAATCTCAGCACATGGGATTACGTTTGATCAAAACAAAGAAGATAAATTTGCGTATCTCAGTATCGTTGCAGAGTTGATCCAAGCACTTGATCATAACTATCAAGCTAATGAGCGATACACCTACCTAGCCAAAGCTGAACCCCTCAAAGCTGACACTATATTGGAACTCATAAAAAGTAAAGATAAAAATCTCCTCGCTGAAATGGAAGATCGCCGTTTACGTGTAGAAAATGAGATTGCAGATGAGTTAACACGGGCAAGTGAAAATAAAACCCTGTGCCAAGAAGAGTGCGACGTTCTGATTCGTAATATTGAACTGCTTCGCAATTATCAAATCAGTAGAGGTATCAATAAAACCGTTTATTATGCCGGAATTAATATTATCGCTGAAGAGATCAAAAAAGGGCATATTGACTACATTAATGCACCTATGTTTCCGAAGTTTTTACATGTTTTTCACTCTATACAAGGGGCATTAAGTAAACTGCATCCACCAGTCGATAGCAATATCGATATTCATGAACATGATGGGCATCTCAATGTACGCTTAGAGGTTACCTTTAGAGGCTAATACGCCCGATCGTCTGTGCAAAGTGGACGTTATGCCCCGTTGAAATTCCTAATTCTACCATCTCTTTTTCACAGAGCATGACGATTGTTGAGCCCATTCGGAAACATCCAAAATCATCCCCTTTACTCAAATACAACTCTTTATAGCTGTATTGGCTCGGGGTGAGCGTCGTGTTGGTTCGGATGCGAGGTTCAAAACTCACTTCCATCTCTCCGACATTGAGAGCACCAACCAAAATCAAGAAAAACCGTTTTCCCTCAGAACTTAAACATTCCAACACAACCCGCTCATTTTCGATAAAAAGATTAACCTGTTTTTTAAGAGAGGGGATGTTGACGGGATAAAGTTTCCCCGGGATATGGACTGCATGAAGCACCTGCATATCGAGTGGTGCATGGTAGCGATGATAATCACGCGGAGAGAGATAAAAATTAACAAATGCTCCATTATGAACACTTTTTTTCGAATCACTTGAAATTCCATCACCCAATACACCATCAACGCTATAGCTCATCCCTTTAATCTGCAATGCCAAATCTTCATGAATTGTACCGCACTCAGTAATCAAAGAATCGCACGGGCTGATCATATCCATAGGGTCACTTGAATATTTTCGCATATGCCGAAATTTTCGGGTAAATAATGCGTTAAGGGTTGGATAAGATTCAGGAGAATCAAAATCGGACATATCCAATCCCATCATCTTTACATACGTTTTATTAATCATATTTTGAAATGTTTTACCATGCTCTTTTGATGCAAAACGCCCAAAAGCCTGAGATAAAGCAGAGGTGAAGTGTGGTTTCATAGGCTACTCCTGAGTTTCATCGGTTTGAATTGGGCGCTTAGCGATCTCTTCGATAAGCACGGTGGCATAACACCCTTTTGGAAGGGTAAAATGAAGTTCAAACCATGCTTCATTTTCTTTATATTCCCCCTCTACCTCTTCAGGAAAGATCCATCCGTAACGACGTGCACCATCAATCCCCTCATGAATCGTGTCGAACTCTTTTTCAATACTCTCGGCAACTTCCACCGCGCGAGTAGCACGTTTACCGCTTAAGAGACCCGTGAATGAGATATCACGCTTAAGAAAGCGTTCAACCTCCTCATCACTCTCATAATGAAATATCTTTCCATAAGGATAATGCATCATCACATCCCCATGAATGAGTTTAAAGGGATGTTTTTGGGATTTCATTGCCACTAGTTCTTCTTTTGGAAACGCTAATATACGACTCAGTTCATCAATACTAAACCCGTCTACCAGCTTGGATATCTCGATACGACGGCTCAACCAATCGTTAAAGAGATAACTTTGATAAGAGTTGATGTAAAACTGCGACAATTTTTTATTCCGCTCTTTGAGCGTTCCTGCCAAAATTGCTTGACCTTTTTTGTAGTTTTCTCCATCGATTCCAAAACGTTGAAAACCAAAATAGTTTGGCATGCCCAGCTTTTTGATTAGTTTGAGAGCTTCTTGTATTTTCATCGCTGATGTTGGATTTACTTTTTTCAGCCGAATGAAAAAGCGGTTTCCTTTGAGATGTCCCATCCGAATTTTATTATTATGATAGGTTTTTTCGAGGATTTTTATCCCCTCATGCTCAAAATTCTCCAAAACAGATTCAAATTTTCGTGGAAGCGATATGTATTGTTTGGTTTGAGCATTTTTGTCTTTCAATCCGGCATAACCGATATCACGCCCTTTAATCCCTAAATGATTGCTAAAAATATCAATCATTTGCCATGTAGAAAGATTTTTCTTTCGAACATGCAACACTAAATGTTCGCCATCCCCACTAAAAGGATACAAGGGTATTTCATCAACCACAAAATCACGCGCGGATTGACGAAAATGAAATTCGATAGGGCTATGAGGGAGAGAATATTGACGTTCCATGAAACTCCTAGAAATGATGACGCTTACAGCGATTGAGATAACGTCCACGCACTGCGCGGGCAACGGGTGTTACAGAAACACGTGTTCGAGCGCCAATGCGCTGAATGGCTCTAAGCTGGCGAGGTGAAAAAGCGATTAACATTTCATACTCTTCACCGCTGCAAGCTATTTTTTTAGGTATTTTTTTCATCAATCGAATTCCCAATCGATTCGCCTCACAAAGTTTTCCAATATCGCTAAAAAGGCCATCGGAAATATCCATCCCGCAATGCAACAGTTTTCTGCCATGAGCTACAAACGATTGGCGAAGCTTAGGAGTGACAAAACGGCTCTTCGTATGAACTTTTCCACCGCTTAACAAATAGCGTAAATCCCGTGCAGATTTACCGATCACTCCGGTATAAGCAATAATATCACCTATTTTCATCCCCTTGCGTAATAAAGGATTACTCGCTTCTGAAATAATCGTAACAGAAATATCGAGTTTAGAATTGCTGATCGTGTCACCGCCGATAATCTCAATACCATATTCTACCGTAGCAGATTGAATACCGCGTGAGAGTTCATCCATTTGATGACGGGTCATCGAATTTGGCATCGCAACCCCTAACAATGCATATTTTGGTATTGCATTCATTGCAATAGCGTCTGAGATATTGACGATCATCGCTTTATACCCAATTTGATAATAGCTCAACCACTCTTTTTTGAAATGTACGTTTTCAAAAAAAACATCTTTACTGTACACCCATTTACCGATGCACGCGCCATCATCACCTATAAGGCTACGATGAGAAGTAAACGTAGAGATAAAATAGTTTTCGGTATTCACGCTGCGTATCTCTATCCTAGCTGTAACATAAAATGTTATTATTATAGACAAAATCATATTATGCTCGCGTTAAATCAGTACATTATCAGATTCACTGTGATATAGTGTGTTTAATTAATCTTAAATAAAGATATACATCACTTGATAGAAGGAGGTTAAAATGTTAATTTCGATAAGAAAAGTTTTTTTTAATCTTAAAACGGCGCTCATGTTACTTGGTTTTGGTATCACATTTTTAAGTATTCAACTTTTTCATATATCACAATACACGGATCGCTTAGCTGCACTTAAAAATCAGCATCTCTTAATTGCTAAAATTATTAATACCGATTTAAGTGACCCAAAAATGGGATCGATTCTTATCAATGGGGCCATTTCTGAAATAACACTTTCGGTTAAACGTTCTGGTGAAGAAGCTTTTTTAGATTCATTTGTCACTTCGAATGAAGAACAAGCATCACTTTTACGATCACTGGAGATATCATCGGAAACTTTTCGAGATGCGGCACTACTTTGGTCTGAATCACTGGTAATGTCAAAAAATAGTTCCCATGATCGGATGATGAACGCACGCGCTGCTTTTTTATCCGATATTGATAGCATGATCGATTATCAGATTCACATTATCCAAGAGTCCATTACAACAGCTAAAATGGTTTCAATTTTGCTCTTTTTTATAGGTTTAATCGTATTTCTACTCTATCGATATAGACTTAATCAAATCTATTCTGACATAGATAAAGCTTGTTCCGTCGATGTCGACGGCTCTGTAAAACTCGTCAAAACAGAAGAAGTTGATTTTATACTTAAACGATTAATGCGCAAGTCTTCCTTATCCTCCCTCAATCCAAATCTTATCCATCCAAGCAGCGGTCTTAACAACGAAAAGGGTCTTACCTATGCTTTCAACGCTAAAAAGGCAGGGAAATCCGGCAATACTGTCTTTCTTGTTTTGTTTGAAATTGATCATTACGTCTCACTCATCAATACCCATTCCAAAGAAGATATGAGCAATATGTTCAAGAAACTAGGGGATATTTTAAATATGTATGAACAACCATTAGACGTTATCGCTCACATCGACAACGACCGTCTTATTTTTCTCATGTCTCGTAATAGCAAACAACTTGCATTTCAAGAAGCAGAAAAAATCATTCACACGGTAGAAGAATCAAGCTTTTCGACAGCCAAAGGGCCGATTAAAATCACGTTAAGTGGGGGGTTTTTACTCAAACCACCGGCAAAATCGATTGATGAAGCAACGACAGAGGCAATTGCTTTAATCGAAAAGGCAAAAGAAATCGGTGGAAATCGTATTGCTCAACAACGTGATCGAAAAGAATTTAGTTAATCTCTCTTCACAATGTAACTATTTCACCCATATTTGGGTGGAAGTTTTATCAATATTGTTACTATTTTGGACAACATTTTCCACTTTTAACTACTACACCCATCCATAACCCTTTTTAATCTTACCCAAGGAGTGGCACGCTATAATCGTTCACAGATTTTATGAACAAGGAAGGCGTATGAGTATTCCCATTTATACTTATGATGCGGTTATTGTCGGAGCGGGTTTAGCTGGATGTGCTGCAGCTCGTGAATTGCAAAAAGCCGGCAAAAAAGTTGCCGTCGTCACAAAACTTCACCCATTGCGTAGTCACTCAGGTGCTGCACAGGGGGGAATTAACGCTGCGTTTAGTGATGCTGATAGCGTTGAGCTCCATGAGTTCGATACCGTCAAGGGTTCAGATTACCTTGCTGACCAAGACGTTGTCCAATTTATGTGTGAAAAAGCACCGGAAACGATCCGTTGGGTAGAACGTATGGGAGCGGCATTTAGCCGTAACGAAGACGGTACGATTGCTCAACGCCCTTTTGGCGGACAATCTTCACCACGTGCCTGTTTTGCAAAAGACCGCACCGGTCTTACTCTCCTTCAAACCATTTATGAACAAGCCTTCCGTGAAGGCGTGGAGTTTTGGGATGAGTGGTATGTTGCCGACTTGTTGTACAACGAAGGTAAAGTGTACGGTGTCAGTGCCTACAACATCCGTAACTCTGAAAAAGCGATTTTCAACGCGAAAGCAGTTATGTTTGCTACCGGCGGCTATGCACGTGCATTTAAAATCAACTCAAACGCTCATGCCAACACAGGTGATGGTCTCTCTCTTGTAGCGCGTCACGGTCTTCCTCTCGAAGATATGGAATTTGTACAATTCCACCCATCTGGGCTTTCTGGAAACGGCGTTTTGATCTCCGAAGCAGCTCGCGGTGAGGGTGGAAAACTCCTTAACTCTCTGGGTGAGCGTTTTATGGAAAAATACGCACCGAATGCGATGGAGCTCGCTTCTCGCGACGTTGTAGCCCGTGCGATCATCCAAGAGATCCGTGAAGGTCGCGGAGTAGGTCCTCGTAAAGACGCTGTATTTATCGATCTTGTCCATTTGGGCAAAGAGAAAATCATGGAACGTCTACCGGAACTTCGCGACCTCGCGATCACCTTCCTCGGACTAGACATGATTAAAGAGCCGATTTTGATCTCGGCAACGGCTCACTACTCTATGGGTGGTATTCCGATGGATAAACACGGTCATGTTCGTAAAAACAACTCTGAGTTTGTTGAGGGGTTCTACGCAGCAGGTGAGTGTTCATGCTCATCCGTTCACGGAGCCAACCGCCTCGGTGCGAACTCAGTTCTTGAAGCATTGTTGTTTGGACGTTTTGTCGGAAAAACAATGGTAAGCGAAATCGATACCCTGACTTTACACACAGCAACTGAAGCTGATGCAGAGCGAATGATCTCTGAAATGAATTGGGTACTTACCAATAACGGCCAAGAGTCCGTCCCGGCACTTCGCGAAGAGTTGCAACAATCAATGAGTGATAACGCTGGGGTTTTCCGCACCGCAGAAACTCTACAAGTACAAATGGGGATTTTGAACGATCTACGCAACCGTTACCAACATATCCGCATTGCCGATAAATCGAAAATTTTTAACACCGAACTTCAAGAGGCAATCGAATTCGGTCACATGTTAGACTACTCACTCTTTATCGTTGCGAGTGCGCTCGATCGTAAAGAGAGTCGTGGGGCACACTTCCGTGAAGATTTCCCGACACGCGATGATGAAAATTTCTTGAAACACACCATGGCATACATGGATGAAAACGGAAATATCAAGCTTGATTACATGGACGTAACCCTTGGACGTCATGAACTCAAAGCAAGATCTTATTAAGGAGAACGTCATGGATGCAATTAAAACTCAACAGGTGACGTTTAAAGTTTTCCGTTTTAACGAAGAGACCGATTACCTCCCTTACTATAACACCTACACTCTCGATGTAACACATGAAGAGGTTGTTCTCGATATCCTCAACCGTATCAAATGGGATCATGATGGAACTCTCTCTTACCGTCGCAGTTGCCGCCACGGTATTTGCGGTGTTTGTTCGATCAAAGCGAACGGCAAAGGGATATTAGCCTGTAAAACTCGTCTATTTGATCTCGTCGAAACGTTCGGATCAGAAATCATTCTAGAGCCACTTAGCACAAAACGGGCTATCAAAGACTTGATTATCGACAAAAAAGATTTCTGGGATAAACACGCACAAGTGCAACCGTACCTAGTTAGTGACATCGAAGAGCACCCTGCATTAGAGCACCTTGTCAGCCCTCATGATGCCGAAAAGCTTCTCGAAGCCGATTATTGTATCCAATGCGGTGCGTGTCACTACTCATGTCCAGCATTGGCTATCAATGATGAGTTTATCGGGCCAGCTGCTTTTGCCGCTGCATATCGATTTAGCGCTGACGTTCGTGATGAAGCTTCGTTAGAGCGCTTACACATCGTTAACGAAGAGGCTCAAGGGGTTTGGGACTGTGTCAAATGTATGGAGTGTGCAGAGGTTTGTCCGAAAGAGGTCAATCCTATCGAGAAAATCACTAAACTCCATAACATGGTGTTTGAAGCTAACATTGCGAAAAACAATGTTGCGACTCGCCATGCCGTCGGTTTTGCCCACTCGATTGAAAAACACGGTCTTCTCGATGAGGGTGAACTTGTACGCTACTCAGAGGGGAATATCGGTGTACTAAAATACGTTCCGGTTGCGTTGAAAATGTTTGCCAAAGGTAAGATCGTATTGCCATGGAATATGCCGAAAGCCGATAAATTAGATGAGATCAAAAAACTAATCAAATCTTCATCAACAGTAAAGTTTTAGGGAGTACTCAATGGAAAAATTAAAATACGCACTTTTTACCGGTTGTACTGCAAAAGAGAGTACGCCGGAACAGATGATGTCGACACTGGCTGTGGCGAATAAACTGGGAATAGAGCTTGTAGAGTTGACCGAAGCTTCATGTTGCGGTGCTTCACACCTGCAAGATTATGATGATTTTCTTTCACTTGTACTCAATGCACGTAACATCGCTTATGCTGAAATGCACGGGTTAACAATGGTTACAATCTGTAATACGTGTCAGCTCAATACGGCAATGACAAAACACCGTCTCGATCATAATGCAGAGCTCAAAGCAAAAGTAAATGCAAAGCTCTCCGAAGTGGGATTGGAGTACAAAGGGACTTCTCAAATCACTCACTTCTTATACGCAATCATCGATGATTTCGGTCTTGATAAGATTAAAGAGATGGTTGTAAAACCTTTAAGCCAATTTAATATCGCTCCGTTTTACGGTTGCCACAATATTCGCCCTTCTGAGCTTCAAAATGAAACGCATAAAGGTCATGAGAATCCGTACAAACCAACTTCACTTGATGATCTTATCATCGCATGTGGTGGAGCTAGTGTGGATTATGAAGAGAAAAACAAGTGTTGTGGTTTCCATGCCGAGCTTCAAGCACCTCGTACTGCTGCAATCCTAACAGGTAATGCAGTTGCCGGTGCGATGGATGCGAATGCAGACTGGATGGTAACACCTTGTCCACTTTGTCATCTCAAACTCGATACTCAAACACACCATGCTTCTGTTGCGATCGGTCGTGAAGTTTCCCTTCCGGTTCTTCATATGCAACAGATGGTAGGTTTAGCTCTTGGCTGTAGTGCTGAAGAGTTAGGTCTCAAACACCACGTTACTAAAGTCGATTTCATTTAATCGGCTTTTCACTTTTAGGAGGTTCTCCTCCAAAAACTCTTAGGTAATGAAGCGATGATGAGCAAAATGCCTATCTCGATATTCAACGCGCGTGTATGCGTTGTCATAATCTCGTACGCGACTGCTAACAAGATACGGCTTTCGCCGTATTCTTCTCTCTCATCCTCACCTATTACCCTCTCAAAATGGTAAAATTGCATTCAGTTTTTCTATTGTAAAGGTTCCTCTGTGAAAGCCAAAACTCTTACCAATATTTTTTACCAATGGGAAGGGGATATTTTGGTACTCAACATTTTAGGAACACCCAGTGCCAAGAGAGACGCCATCGGAAAACCTAAAGGAAATCAGCTCAAAGTAAGTGTCACTGCCGCACCCGTAGCAGGGAAAGCAACCGATCACATGGTACGGTTTTTAGCAAAAGAGTTCGGTGTTTCCCCCTCAGATTTCGAGGTGGTATACGGACGGATGAATATCCATAAACAGCTTCGGATCAAGTCTCCGAAAGAGCTTCCCGCATCGATAGATTTCCCCTCATAACCCCATTACTGCTTCGGTCGAAATGCCTTGATGACATCTTCGTTACACTCTAAATACGGCCCTTCAATCAAATCGATACAATACGGCACGGCAGGGAATACAGCGTCCAAACACTCACGGATCGATTTTGGTTTCCCCGGAAGATTGATAATAAGGCTTTTTCCACGGATTCCCGCTGTCTGGCGTGAGAGGATCGCCGTAGGAACGTATTTAAGGCTCACAGAGCGCATTAACTCACCAAATCCAGGCATCATCTTCTCGCATACATTTTCAGTCGCTTCAGGGGTAACGTCGCGCAATGCAGGACCTGTCCCTCCAGTAGTAACCACCAGACAGCACCCCTCAAAATCACACAACTCAATCATCGTCTCTTCTATCGTATCTTGATTATCGGGAATACAACGGTACACAATCTCATGTTCTGATTTTAAATAATCTTTCATGGTATCTTGGATCGCAACCCCTGAAATATCTTCGTAAATCCCTGCACTCGCACGGTCAGATGCGGTAATAACACCTATTTTAATTGTACTCATAGTGACTCCTGTAAAAAATGGTTTCCTCTTCGGATAGAGATAAGGGTGGCGTAGGGGAGGAAAAACTCTCTCGCTCCTGAGACATCGATCACCTGATCATCAAGCCCAAGATAGACTTCAATACGTGTCCCTTTAGCGCGAATAGACTCTATTAGCTCGATCGTCCATTCAAAATAGAGGAGTTCTTGTAGCGATTCGGCGTCATTGGTTCCTAAGTCGAGCGGAGCAACAGGTGACGGCGCAAAACAGCTCGCTAAAAAGTTTTCCAGATACCGCTCAGCATCTTTGAAATAGCCCCCCATCTGAAGACGGCGAAACGACTCTTTTTTCGTCTGAAAAAAAGCGGGAGAGAAGAGTTGGAGTGTATCGATACGCTCATGTGATTCAGCGACATAGTGTGCCGCTTTGATCGCACCGTAGCTGAAACCTGCTACCGTGTAGTCGCTGTGTTTGAGATAGGGATCAAAAAAATGTTGATCCTCACTCAGGGCAAAACCGCTATAAAATCTCATTCATCGTTGCTTTAGCAAGGGCTTTGGAAATATGTTCGTATTCATCGAGAATCGATTCGAATTTGGAGAGAATTTTTTCATGACGTTCTAAGAGCGCACTTATTTCATTGTAAAGACGATCGGTAAGCTTTGCTTCATCCTCGAAGGAAGGTTGAATTGTGCTTCCCATACCGTATTCATACACCATAGCATGGATCAGCTCTTTAGCAACACCCAAATCATGAGATGCGTTGCTAGCGTGTTCACCGAAGCGAATATGTGATGCAGCGATCCCCGCTAAATGAACCCGTATATGGGCTTCGATCTCATGGCGTAACTGAGGTTCAGCCGTTGGAGGGGTAATAGAGTCGTTAGTAAGAGTAATCTTCTCATAAGGTAAATCAAACCATGTAGCGGCAAAAACTTTTCCTGCTTGGTAACGCACCTGATAACGACGCTGTTCATCACTGAGCATCGCGATCTTCTTTTTACCAAACATCACTTTATCTCTAACCGCCAAGAAATGTTCACCCCTCACCTGAATCTCATTTTGACGCATACACAGAAGTGCGGCTTCATTCACAAGTGCCGCTAATGAAGCACCGTTAAATCCAACCGTCATTTTAGCAATTTCATTAATCGAAAGTTCATTAGGGATATGACGAAGGTATTTTTGCAAAATCGCTTCACGTTCACTTGCTGTTGGGAGTTCAACAAAAATACGGCGATCAAACCGTCCCGCACGAAGCAATGCCGCGTCCATAACATCGATGTTGTTCGTCGCAGCGATAACAACGATACCGCTGGTATCTTCAAACCCATCCATCTCGGTGAGAAGCTGATTGAGGGTCCCTTCGCGTTCGTCATTTCGTCCCCCCTCACGCTTTTTGCCCACGGCATCGATCTCGTCGATAAAGATGATCGCTGGGGCATTTTTCTTGGCGGCTGAAAAGAGTTCACTCACCCGTTTCGCCCCCATTCCGACATAAATCTGAACAAACGACGCACCGCTTTGGTAGAAAAATGGGACATCCGCTTCGGCGGCAACCGCTTTCGCGATCATCGTTTTACCGACACCCGGAGGGCCTACGAGGAGTACCCCGCGTGGCATACGTGCACCAAAGCTGTAGTAGCGTTTCGGGTTACGGAGAAAATCAATGATCTCTTCAAGTTCCTCTTTAACATCACCAATACCACCGATATCACTAAATCTGACTGTTGATTTGACAGCGGTTACATTAGCAGATGGGGCTTCACTCTCGGCTATGGAGGCTTTGCTCACCGGAGTTTCTATCACAGGTGCATCATCTTCAAAGCCGAGTTTACTTTTCCATGCCCAAAATCCTGCACCCCCGATAAGGCCGAAAAAGACGAAAAACCAAATCCACCCATTTCCCCCTTTTGGCTCAATCACAAGATTTGCTGTTAATTCGGAGGGGAGCTGCGACGAAGCAATTTTAACAACACCATTCTCTTTGGTTGCAAAATAGGTATACCCATCATCACTAAACGCTTTTTCGATTTGGTTGTTTTCAATCAATTTAGTCGTTTCAGCAAGTGTTATCGTATCTCCACTATCACGTAATAGCGCAAAAAGGAGCAACAAGAGAATGATCCCCCCAGAGACGATAAGGATAAGCTGATTACGGTTAAAATTTTGCCATGTTATATTCATCGTGTACCTCATACTCTTCCAACGTGATCCAATCACCGCTGATATCTTCATTTGATTCTATCATCACCTTATTAAAAAACTGATCATACCCACTATAGTGTTTACCATCGCCCGATTCGACCAAAACTTCCAAAAAAGTTGATTTCATTTTTTCTCGAAAAGTGTGATTATTATTGGTGATTAACGTATTAAGCTCCGTCATTCTTTTTGCAGAGAGGGTACCGTTTACTTCTGGTTTCATGGTCGCGCTAGGTGTTCCATCACGCTTGGAATAGGTAAAGGGATGAATATGGGTGAGATGTAAATGGTTAATATTTTCCATAGCTTCTCTCCAAAGCTGATCACTCTCACCAGGATGTCCGACAATAAAATCGGTTCCTAACGCAAACCCCTTTGCATTCAGCATACCGAATAACTCAACATCGCTTACATGACGATTACGGCGATTCATAATGCGGAGCATTTCATCGCTGCTGTGCTGAATCGCAATGTGTAAATGTCTCTCCAGCCACGGCTCATCCAAAATCTCGCGAAATGATTCATTGATCTGAATCGGCTCAAGGGATCCTACACGAATACGGCGAACACCACGGATCATCGACATTTTTTTCATGAGTTCAGCGATATTTCGCCCCTCGCCCTGACCGTAACTTCCGACATTCGTCCCCGTAAGGACGAACTCTCCAAAACCATTGCTAGCGAGTCGTGATACCTGCTCTAAAATCTTGGATTCATCCATACTGCGTGCATCACCGCGTACAAAGGGGATAATGCAATAACTGCAACGAAAATTACACCCCTCTTGGATTTTGATAAACGCACGCGATTTACCGACGAACTCATCAACAATCGCATCATCAATGTAGTTCAAATCACCGATCTCATAAAAGCGGCTATCCGATGAAAGAAGTGTATTGATTTTCATTTTTTCCGAAGGGCCGAATACCCCTTGGATTTTGCCGGCACTAAAAAGAGACTCTCCCTTAGTATGAGCACCGCATCCCGTCAAAAAAAGCTTTTTGCCCTGTTTGTCCATTTGGTTGATATAACCACGGACACTTACATCAGCACCGTTAGTTACAGTACAAGAGTTGACAATAACAATATCTGCCTTACTCTCATCTTCTGTTACCTCATAATCGTTCAAAGCACCCATCATCACTTGAGAATCAAAGAGATTCGTTCGACAACCGAAAGTTTTGAAATAGACTTTTGGTTTCATTGAGTGTCCATCGGCGGAGGAGATTTTGGTGGTATGGGAGCCGTATAGAACGTCTGTGTTGGGTAGGCAATTGTAATATCTGACTCAGCATTAAAAGCATCAACGATATCGGCAGAAATCGTACTGCGCAGTGTCAGCGTCGCATACGCATTGGTGAGATACCACGCACTCACTTTTATCCCGTTGGATTCGATAAAAGTAAAGATTCGCGGCTCAACGTTACTGTTTTTTAAGCTGTATTTATCACGTAATTTATTGATCTGCTTGCGGGTGATATCAGTGTACCCTTTGGAGTATTTTCGGCAGATCTCTTTGACCAGATGAGATGCTTTTTTATGATTCGAATCAAAGGTAATGACGATATCAATCCCATCCCAAACCGTTTTAAGTGATCCGTGCGAATAGTTGGCAATCATCGAGGTGAAAATATAGTTATTTGGAATGAAAACAATCCGCCCTGCCCGACGGTTTACTTCGACCGTTGTTAGGGTTACGTCTTCCATGATGGTGATACGCTGCATAGAAACATCTAAGACGTCTCCAACATATTCCATCCCATCTTTCATAAAGCGAACACGATCTCCTACATGAATCGATCCCCCGACCACAATCACTAGCCATCCCAAAAGTGACATGAACCAGTCACGCATCGCAATTGCTAAACCGGCAGATGCGAATCCAAGGACAGTGGCAAAATAACCCACATTATCGATATAGCTAAAAAGAAGAATTAATATAATCAGTGTGACATTGATAAAGGTGACAATTTTATTGGCCATATAAAACCGCTCATTATCAACAATGTAGCGTTTAATAACACGCTTAAACAAAAAGGAGATCAAAAATAAAACAACAACAATCATACCGATATTGAGCAGTTTAAAAATCTGATCTTTTATCTCTTTGTTGATTTTTGCTTCGGTTGATTCGAGCCGCTTCTCATAAACTTCCGCTGTAGATACAAGAGTTTCAAGAGCCAATTTAAACTTTTCGACTTGGAGTAATGTTGCATCCAGTTCAACTTCATAATCGACTTTTGGATTGAGCTCTCTTAAATCTTTATACAATCCTACTTGATGTTCTAAAAGAGCGATTATTTCTTGAAGTTCCTCTTCACGCAATATATAATCATTGTACTGACTGTTCAGACGTTTAACATAAGAGAGACCTGTAAAAATATCAAAGGGGTTAGTAATCGAGGGAAGTTCACCCGCTTCATCAGGTTTGAGTAATGAAACAAACGGTGACGCACTCTGTGCTTTAAGTAAATCAATCTGCTCAGTGAGTACTTTTTGTTTCGCTTGAAGCGCTTCAATTTCAAGTTTTCGTTCCACACTTGTTGATCGATTTTGCAGTTGTACAATACGGTAATTTACTTCTCGAAGACTTTTTCGTGCTCCTTGATATGCCATATAGGAGTTATAATTTTTCAGCCAAATACTATTAGCGCGTGAAAGCTCTTTTTGAATTTTTGAAAGCTCATCTTGCGCATTTTGAATTTCAATCTCTTTGGAAAGTTGCGTGGCTGCCTCTTCGGCCTTTTTATCCTCCGTAGAAGCAGCATTTAGCGTTAAAACAACACAAAAGAGAGCTGTCAAAAGAAATTGAAAATGTTTCACGCACTAATTCCTTGAAAGGTTGCAAGTATTTTTTTAACCGTTACGGCTTCAATTGCATCCGTAATCTCAACACCTCCGATATTACGCGGCAGGATAAAGGTAATTGCACTGTCAGCACTTTTTTTATCCAAGAAAAAAGTCTGATAAAATTTTTCAACATCGTTAATATTATACGTGAGCGGTAAATTATAGTGATTCAATACTGCTTTAACCCGATCTACCTCTTCAGTATCCATCAAACCTACTTCACACGCCAAATCGTTCGCCATAACCATTCCGATAGCAACACATTCACCATGCAGATAGGTTTCGTAGTGTGTCTCGTTTTCAATAACATGACCAAATGTGTGACCATAATTGAGCGCAGCACGAAGTCCCAGCTCTTTTTCATCTTCTTCTACGACACGTGACTTTGTTTCAACCGCCATTTTAATTGCGTGTTGTAAATTATCAGCCTCACGCAAATCATTATTTTCTAGCCATTCAAAAAACTCACGATTGAACGTAACTGCCATTTTGACAATCTCGGCGACACCGGCACCGAACTCACGTGATGGGAGGGTGGATAAAAAACTCGGATCGATATAGACAGTACGCGGTTGGTGAAACGCGCCGATCAGGTTTTTACCAAAACGGTTGTTCACCCCTGTTTTCCCTCCGACACTCGCGTCCACTTGCGAGAGCAGCGTGGTAGGGATTTGAACAAAATCGATTCCACGGTTGTAAAGGCTAGCACTAAAGCCACCCATATCACCAATCACACCGCCGCCAAAAGCGATCAAGAGTGATTTGCGATTCAGGCGATGATCAAACATACGATCTAAAATGAACCCTATTGTCTCCATATTTTTATACTGTTCACCATCAGGAATTGTAATGATGTAAACATCTTTGGCTTTCAGACGAGATAACAAGCTTTGTAAATGTAATCCGGCAACTTTCGGGTTGGTTAAAACGGCTACTTTACCCTCAAAGTTTATCTCCGGCAAAGAACCGATATGAATAGGATAGGAATCATCAATAACACGTTTAAGATTAATGGAAATTGTCATAAGCAAAACCTGATGAATTAAGTTGTGTGAGTAATAGTCTATATCTTACAAAAATATGACTTAATAAGGGTTAAATTTGAGTAGGGATAAACAGCTGATGATAATGGTTGAGTTTACGATAAAGAACTTCCGGATCGGTCGAAAAATAGGCATTCAAAGGATTCACAAACATTTTAGTCGTAAATGGTAACACATGGAGAAAATTGGATCGTTTACACAACTCTCGAATTGGGTTTTCTTCTTGTTCAGAAACATGAATTGATTTGGAAAAAATGGTTGAAAGATTATGAAAATGTTCAATAACTTCGCGCTTATGCAAACCTTCATCATTTGCATAATCAATCAACTCAAGATTAAATCCGAACTGGGAAGATACGTCAAATATTGTCGTAGAAATATTTTCAATATGTCCCTCTTCACTTAAGACGACAACACTCTCTTTTAAAGAGGCGAAAGAACGTTCAGCAAGTTTCAGCACCGGAACATTACCAGTATAAAGTTTTTTTCGAATTGATTTTAAAGAAAAAGCCGTACTTGAAACCACAAAAAGACCAATGTGATATTTTTTAATATCGCTTAAGATCATCTCCTCATCGGGTTTACCCCCATACGATATATCAATAGTGACTCCGCTTTGAGCTGAAGCTTTAATCATTCGAAGAGCTTCGATATCTCCTGGATTAATTACTTTGATAATGAGGGGTTGGCGCAACTTTTTCTGAATATAAATACTCCGTCTTACTAATGCCATAATCGTGGATGCTTTTTCCATGTCCATATCTATGTAAAGATAGATTTTGGAACCAAAAGGTGCCGGAAACTGCCCGAGTTCACGTTTGATAGCCCTGTAAATAGAGCGTAATACTGCAGGATCGCCCACCAGCACCAATGTATCATTGGGTTGGATCATTTTGTTATCACTAGGAATGATGAGTTGTCGATTACGATAAATTGCAGCGATTTTCCAATTTTTTTGTTCAATCGAACCAATATGCCGATATACAAATGAACTTCCAAATGGAACAAGTACTTCCATGATCTCACCCGAACCCAAACCGATATTTTTAGCCAAAACAGGGATATTTGGAAGATAATCAATCAAATTAGCAGCAATCAACTCTTGCATGTTAACCCACTCAATATCATCAGTAGGGCTTAGTGCATTCCATAAATCCAGTGCAATAATTCGGATGGAAGGTTTATAAAGACGAATATTTTTGATGGTATGTTCTAAATCGGTTTGATTTTCCATAACCAAAAGAACTTGCCAAAAATCCATCTTTAAAAGATTAGAAATTTTATAAAAACTGGTGGGATCGAATTGAAAAAATTTAAAACGTGCCGGATTGTATCCCTCAAAACTCTTATGTTGCGTATGAACAACATAATAAAGATTTTCACTGGTATACGTCCCGATAACACGTTCGATGTAATGGTTACCAATAGCGCCGTCACTGATAATTAAAATTTTTTTCATTATACGGTTCGCTTTTACCAATCTTGAATGTATTTAGAGGTGAGATTGTACCATAATTACATTTTACAGGGTAAAGATAAAAATACTTACGTGTTGCATTGTTTTTTTTAATTTAAGTATGCTAGACTTATTGGAACACTATCAATTATAAGATAGTTACTCAGGAGCTTAGATGCAACTAAATGCCAAAAAGTTTTTTTTCGCTTTTTTCTTTTTTATCGCAACCCTCATTTTTATAGGCTACTACCATTTTAATCGTGAACAAACCGTTATCAATCACAACATCAACAACAGTTTAGAACGTGCTGTTGAATCGGCCCATGTAATAATCGGTGATAACTATCATGAAAAAGTTTTAACCATAAACCCTACTACGGTTGAAGATGCAGATACCATTAAAATACTTACAGCTTTAGCGCACGCACAAGAAGTCGAATACATTTATTCACTGGTGATGGATAATGAAGGAAATCTCCGTTTCACCTCCAGTAGCGCCCGTAATCATGAACTAAAAACAGGTCAAAATCTTACCCGATTTTTCGATCTCTATTCTAAAAATCCGGATATGATTAAAGCCCTAAAAACCAATAAAATCGTTTGGGACATGAAAGAAAAATCTGATCAATGGGGAAAATTTAGAAGTGTCTATATTCCGGGGACAACACCTTCAGGATATCGTTATATTATTGGTGCGGATGTTGAAGTGGGTTCTATTCAACAACTTTCAAATGCTGCCGCATTCAAAGCGGTGGGAACCTCTTTGGTACTTTTTCTTGGAGCATTGCCATTTTTATTGATTTATCGAAACACCCTACAAGGGACAACAAACTTTTTACGTGCCAAAGTCCTTTCTGCAACGGATGAATTACGGGAAGTAAATGAGATTTTAGAAACAAAAGTTGAGGAAAAAACAAAACAGCTCATCTCTCAAACGTTTGAAGACGCTCTTACCGGTTTACCGAATCGGCATCAACTCCAATACGATATGGATCGCCAAAAATACCATGCACTGATTATTCTTAACCTTCATAATTTTCGAGAGGTAAATGACTTTTTTGGATTTACAATCGGGGATGATCTTCTAAGGCAGATGGGACATTGGATACAAACCTTGGATTTACATCCTTACCGTTTGAGTGGAGATGAATTTGCTATCTTAATCGATGAAAAATTCTCCGATGAAGCACTGGACACCTTCTGTCAACGGGTATTAAATCGTCTTAGTGACCATCCCTTCAGTGTCGGAGAAGAGACAATATCTCTTAACGTTACTATAGGAGTTGACAGTACTGATGATGTCTCACTCACCCACGCTGATATTGCATTGCATGAAGCAAAAGAGCATAGTAAACATATCGCTTTTTATAATAGCGATTCGCATGTAGAAGTTCAATTTCAAGCCAATATAGCCCTAACTTCTACTATCCATAAAGCACTAAATTCTGGAAGAATTATCTGCTTTTATCAGCCGATTGTCTCTATACAAAGCGGACGAATCGAAAAATATGAAACCCTTGTTCGAATGATTGATGAATCGGCACAAATCATACCTCCACTTGATTTCCTACAAACAGCGAAAAAAACCCGCCTCTATCCTCAAATTACCCGTACGGTTATTGAACATGCATGTCATACCTTTAAAGGTCGAAATGAAGAGTTTTCTATCAATCTCTCTATCCGTGATATCCTCGATCATGGAACCGTACGCTTTATCGAAGAGACAATTGTTGAGACCGATACAGCACACCGAATCGTGTTTGAAATTTTAGAGTCTGAGGGGATCGATAATTTTGATGCGGTTATAAAATTTGTTCACCAAATGAAAAAATTAGGAGCAAAAATCGCTATTGATGATTATGGAACCGGCTATTCCAGTTTGGAAAATATTCTTCGACTGGATGTTGATTACATTAAAATTGACGGTTCCCTTATCCGTAGTATCAACACTGATCCAAAATATGCAATAGTTGTCCAACATATTTCTGATTTTGCCCATAGTCTTGGGATTAAAACCATCGCAGAATTTGTCAGTTCCGAAGAGATTTATAAGCATGTCAAAGAAGTGGGAATTACTTATTCACAAGGATTTTACACCGGTAAACCAACGATGCTTTCCATTTAAAGCATTTTTTCTTGTCCAATGCGATAAAGAGCAAAATCATATTTAAGTGGATCTCGTGGATCAAACGCTTTGAGTCGCTCTGTCAGCTCAATCGCTGCTCTCATATCGCACTGAGTACGCTTCAAAAGTCCTAGTTGATGAGAAACATTAAAAGTATGGGTATCAAGCGGCATAATCAAATCATGGGTTTCAATACCTTTCCAGAGCCCCATATCGAGGCTATCTTCACGAACCATCCAACGTAAATACATCATCCAACGCTTCATTGCCGAAGCTTTTTCAACCCTCTCAACCGGTTTCCCGATCAAAAATTCGTACCCTTTTGAGCGGTAGGGATTGAGATCGTACAATAAAGTGATCAATGCTGATACTCCACCGATAACATTATTAGATAAATAGCCCTCTTTAAATGCCTCTTCAGCCCCTCCAGAAGCTTTTAAACTCCGAAGGGTACAAAACCATTGAACAATGTCTTCAGAGCTTTGAAAGCGGTAATACTTACCCGCTAATTTTTGCCGACTTATTGCATCATCCACATCCAGCAAGTCAGCTTCGAGTGAAGACAAAAAAGCCACTATGGCTTTTGCACTCCCATAAGCAAATAAGGCACAAGTGAGTGCATGATGCTGATCCATAGAGCGGCGTGCAATCATCAACGGATCAGGACGCTCTGGCGATAATTCATCCTGATGATTACGTGCCGCCACCTGCTCATCGAGATAAGCTTTTATATTCTTCACTAACGCCCTAAAAGATAGAGTTGTTTACGCTCACTTGATCCGGCGATATTGAGCTGTTTACGGTATTTAGCGATGGTACGGCGAACCATCGTGATTTTAAATTTATCCTGAATCATCTCAAGAAGTTTCATATCGCTCAGCGGTTTTTTATGGGACTCATTTTTAACCAATTCTGAAACGTACTCTTTGATAGCAGCATTAGAGACATCTTCATCGATGGCGGTCGTAAAAAAGTCTTTCATTGGATAAATGCCGCGATCACACGCGATGTATTTGTTGGCGATTGCACGAGATATCGTAGAAGGATTATGTCCAAATTCATCCGCGAGTGTTTTAAGGGTGAGCGGCTTTATAGCGCCACCCGTAAAAAAATCGTACTGATACTCAACGATCATCAGCCCTACTTTATAAAGAGTCGCTTTACGCATTTCCAATGCGTCTACTAAACTTTTAGCCTCTTTGAGTTTTTCTCGGACGAAAGCATGATCAACACCATATGCTGAATCAATCGAAATAGCCGGATAATACTGATCGTTTAATTTAACTTCGATCCCCTCTTCAGGATCGTTAAAAATCATCAAATCGGGTATTACTTGGGTAGAGTCTTCCATAAAATCGATGGCGGGAGGGTTTTTAAAACTGCCAATTACGTTCATCGCTTCATCAAATCCGCTCTCTTTACGATAACGTCCTAACTCCTCAAGATGATTAATCATCTCACGTGCGAGTGAATATCCCTCATCACTTATCGAGGATGACTCTAACTGAAATAAGAATGATTCACTCACCGTCCTTGCAGCGATACCTACCGGTTCTACATGGATAAAGCGAAGACGGATTTTTTCAAACTGTTCGGCATCAATACTGTTTTTTTTACAAAATGGCTCACACTCCCCCTCATAGTAACCGCCTTCATCTAAATTTTCAATGACATGCTTTGCAATGAGTTGGGATACAGGGGTTGGAAAGAGTGAGCCATCTATCTGCTCTTCGAGTACTTCGTAGAGGCTTTTGTGTTGAATAGTAAGAGCTTCAATCGCTTCAGAGTGAGAATTTTGAACATACCCATACTGGATTTTTTTCGGAATTCTCGATTCAAAAGACTCTTCGTATCCCGATTTGATATCAATGAGCGGATTCGCTTCAACAAACGGCGACATCGCTTCACCCAAATCACTGAGGCTCGATTGTAAAATCGGCAGCCAGTTACGTAAGGTATTGGAGAGCTTATTTTTGAGCTCGACGCTGGTTTTTACCCGTAACATGCGATGCTAGAACTTGAACGATTCACCGAGATAGTGTTGGCGCACATCGGCATTATGAGCTATCTCATCACTCGTCCCGCTCGCGAGGAGTTGACCGCTTTTGATAACATACGCACGATCACACACCGCTAACGTCTCACGGACGTTATGATCGGTAATCAAAACACCGATACCATACTCTACCAGTTGAGAGATAACACTTTGGATATCCATAACGGCAATCGGATCAACCCCTGCAAATGGCTCATCCAGCAGGAGAAAACGGGGTTTATTGACCAATGCACGAGCGATTTCGGCACGACGGCGTTCCCCACCGGAGAGGTTGATCCCGCGACGATTTCGGATCGGCTCGATGTTAAACATCTCCAAGAGCTCCTCGATCTGCTGTTCTGCCATCTCTTTGCTCAGTTCCCCCGCTTGAGCCGCGATAATGAGATTCTCTTCGACCGTGAGATCTTTAAAGATCGAAGCCTCTTGCGGCAGATAACCGATCCCCATACGCGAACGTTTATGAAGAGGGAGATTGGAAACATCTTCGCCGTCAATATATACTTTTCCCCCTGTCGCTTCGACCAAACCGCAAATCATATAAAACGTTGTTGTCTTACCTGCCCCGTTTGGTCCCAGAAGCCCGACAACCTCTCCCGTGCGAAGTTCCATACTGATACCTCGGACAATCTCATGCTTTTTAATGGTTTTGACCAAATTGTCAATTTTTAATTCATGCACGTTGCACCTCATAGCATCGCAAATTTTCTTCGCATTTTGAAATTTTTAGTATAACTGTTTCGATCCCTGAGCGTTTGAGCAAATGAATCAAAGGCTCATTCCCCCATTCGATTAAATGATACCCTGCTCGCTCCAACTCCTCCATCATCCCTAAACTCAAAAACTTATCGAAACCGTAGTTATAGAGATCATAATGGTAAAGTTTCTCTCCATATTGGTGTTGGAGGGAAAATGTCGGGGAAGTGATCGCATCACTCATCCCTAGATATCGGGCATATGCTTGTGTAAACGTCGTTTTACCGCTGGCTAGGTCACCTTGGAGTATGACCACACCCCCTTGCGGGAGTAATTCAGCCACCTTTGCACACAGTTGTGAAAGCTCTTCGAGAGGTAACTTCATCATAGTTTAGACGATACCGACACGATTTGTTTGAGTTTCTCTGAGGCTTTGCCACTGAGCAACGTATCACGAGCAATCTCAAGCCCTTCTTGGGCATCACGTGCCATCCCCTCAGCTACAAGAGCGTATGCGGCGTTGATCAACACCATATCTCTTTGCGCTTCGGTTGAGCGATTGTTTAAAATATCGGTGAGGATTTTACCGTTTTGTTCCGCTTCCCCGCCGAGGATCGCTTCAAACGGCGCTTTTTTAATCCCCAACATCTGCGGATCTATCTCGAAATACTCTATGCTACCGTTTTTCAAATGTCCCGCATAGGTGATATCACTGATGCTGATCTCATCCATCTTTTCGCGAGAACTCACGATGATAGCCGAATTCATCCCCAGTTCACGTGCCGCTTCAGCCATTTTCGGAACGAAAACAGGGTCAAAAACACCTAATAAAATTTTGGACAATCCAACAGGATTGGTAAGCGGTCCGAGGATATTAAAGATCGTTTTCTCAGGGATCGATCGACGGATTGGCATAATGAACTTCATCGCCGGATGGTGGTATTGGGCAAACAAAAAGGTAAATCCGCATTCTTGGAGTAAAGTCGAGCTTTGTTCTAATGTGAGATCGAGTTTAACACCTAGATATTCGAGAACATCGGCACTTCCCGATTTGGAGGTGATGGAACGGTTCCCGTGTTTAGCGACATAGGCACCCGATGCGGCGAGAACGAGGGCGACGGTAGAGCTAACATTGAAACTGCCGCTTTTATCTCCCCCTGTACCCACAACATCGATCAGTTTTGGCTTAAGCTCACTTGGTACTTCGAGGATGATCGAGTGGCTTCGCATTACATCGGCGGCAGTGGCAATCATACCCGCTTCGGTCGTTTCATTCAGAGGTAATGAAACCAAAAACTCCCGCATCTCTTCATCACTCATGCGATGGTTAAAGAGATTTTCAAAATCGCTGCGGGAGGTATTCATGAGAGTTCCTTGACATAGAGGTTTTGCTGGGATTTCGGTGTTGATTTGAGTGTCGGGATATCAAGCACTTCATAACGCATCTGTTTTTCGAGATAGACAAGGGTGATAATATCCCCTACCGCGACGTTTTTAGCGGGCTTCACCGCTTTATCATTGATATAGACGACACCCTCGCCGATCATGTCCTGAGCTACAGCACGGCGTTTGGTCAAATTGACGGCGTTTAAAAATTTATCGATTCGCAAATAGGTTCCGTAGTATTGAGTTTGAAGTGGTTATTGTAGGTAATGAAAGCTAAAAGAGAGGTAAGAGCGCAAAAATTGTTCCACTATTTTGTGCTCTTTAAAATTGCTATATTAATGTGCCCTTTATATCTCTCCATGTTTCTCCAATGGAACGATCATTATGATACGACTCAATACGTGAGGTAAGCTCTTTTTTTTGTTCAGGTGAAAGCTCGTTTGTCACTTTCTGTGCCAATGCAATTTCTTCATCTACATCAGACATCATATTCTTTATTTATTGTAAAGCCTCACAACTTCCGCTCATATCGGCAATAAAAACTAAAAAATCATATGGTGTGACTACATGAGTTGCGATTCGAGGTGCACCATCTTCTTTGATATGTAAATGATAATAAGGATGACACGCCTTTTCACCCTCATCCGTCCCCTCGAATCTGAAATATCGAGTGTCACTATCGCTTTTCATCACATACGAGTATTTATGCAATTTAAACTCATTAGCAAAACCCTCTTTGAGTTTAAAATCAATACTAAATGTGATTTCCCAATGATCAAGTTTTAGAGGAGTCTCCGCTTTAGTAAAAACCATCATTTTAGGAACATTGGCATTTATGGTCGTCACAGACGAGTAGCCAAAAAGCTTTTCATAAACTACTTGTATATCTTTTACTAGAGAATTAAAACTTTTTTCTGTTTTTACACTCCGATTTTGTACGCTCTCTTTGTAGCCTACATAATTAGTTTTTAAAGGAGCACATACCATCGATTATATTCCTCTGTATCGTCTAGCTCTCCCGCTCTCCATAGTTCTAAAAATGTATCGCTCCTCATTCCATATTTTTCTTCAAACGATTGAATGATTTTTGAACGTTCATCTTCGTCAGGAAACAAAGTAAATACTTCTAATCCATACCCTTTAAGTTGTTCAAAATCTTGATTAATCATTTTATAAATAGCTTGATTTCCTAACAAAATCAATCGATGTTCATCGTCGAGCTTATCACGTAACTGTACCAATACATCCAAAAAAGATTTTGGTTGATCGATAGCAGTTAAATCAACTAAAAGTGACCTATTTCTCTCTCGGAGTAGTGTTTCAAATTTAGCTTTTTCTCCATACTGAATTACTTCATATTGTATTTCTGAATCAAAAAGTTGGATTTGTTCAACAATCTCCTCACGATTCGTCTCAGCCAAGACCAAGGACAACGTCCCAGCCATTTGAGTAAGATTAAATGCCAATTCACTGCTGTTTAATAGGGATGTCATTTCATCAACCTAAAATGGAATGTCACTTAATTCTACAAGAGGATGCAGGATACACATTACTTTTCCATCTCTTTGGGTAAAGAGTGCTAAAGGTATATCTTTTGTAAAGAGGTGAATAGCATTATTTGGAATTGTAGAGGGTTTATACTTATTTATATACTCTAATGCTTCCCAATCTTTTGATAATGGACTTGGCATTAGCTTACTTAATGAATTTTGTACATCTTTGCTTAACTGTATAATATGTGTGTCCTTTACAACAACATCTCCATTGCGATACATAAGATTAAGTAAATGGCGTAAAATAACCAATGTACCGCGTAATACACCACCTGAAAGTCCAACTAGGTCGTTGATTTGTTGATCACTTAATTTCAGCTCATCCATCTGTGCACGAACAGCTATAAATTCTTTCCAAAAAATCGTATTGATTGGGTCAGGAATAGGGATAGTGAGATGCGTTTGATCCAATGTGTCAGCTTCGTATACTTTAGCATATTCTGCCAATGCTTGTGAGGATTGTGTAAAAAATAGAGGTGTCACAAAAATGAGTTTTTGTTCCAAGACTTTCCAAATAGATGCGAGATCCAATAAAACATTGGTAATCGTTTTTAGATTGGATAATTCTAAAAAACGATCTAAACCATCGATGACAATAGCTTTACTTTTGATTGTATTCTTATTTTTAAATTCTATTATTGTATTAATGATGTCATTATTATCCACACCAAAAAATATATCATCAACTCTATTTTTTGTAATCAATTCTTCAATAGAAGATAGATCTCCCTGAGAATTAGTTAACTGAAAAATTTTATATACAATTAGTAATGTGACATCTATTGAATCATTCGGGTTAAAAATTGACAAATCAGAAACATCTAAATAGTGCATTTTTGCATTATTGAATACCAGACTTTTTAGTAAAGTACTTTTTCCACTCCCAATTTGACCCGATATAAAAAGTGGGGCAGATGTTTCAGGATACACTTCTATAAAAAATTCAATATCACGTTTAATATTAGGGTAAATTTCAATATAACGCGCTCTTAATTCTTCCTCAGATAATGTGTGCGTAGGATGAATATTTTTCGCCATTTCTAAAATATTAGCCATATGTTCTCCGGCTGAATCAAAATCTTTATATTATACATCAACATATCTTTGTAAAATACGTTTTAACTCCCAAACCCGCTTTTAAAATTGTCTTTAGCAACAACGATCTGTTTTTGCTTCTCTTTACGCGCCGTATCTTTTTCAACGAAGATTTTTTTGCGGGTGGCAGGATCCATCTCGGTGTAGTACATCACCGCCGAGTACGTTCCGGGGGTCGGGGTAAAAACCTGTGCTTGTTCAGGGTTCATCTTTAGCTCATCGCTCGTAAAGCGTTTCAGATCGTGCATATCTTTCTCGGTGCATCCCGGATGAGCGGCGATGAGATAGTAGGTTAAAAATTGCTTTTTCCCCTCTTCGCGGTTGAGCTGATCATAGAGCTTTTTGAAATCAACGAGAGTCTGTTTACCCGGTTTGTTCATCAGATGGAGGACATGATCGGAGGTGTGTTCAGGGGCAACTTTCATCTGTCCTGAGATGTGATGTTTCACCATCTCTTTGAGGTACTCATACCCTTGACGTTTATCTTCGTTGATGAGATCGTACCGCACCCCCGAAGCGACAAACGCTTTTTTGATCCCTCGTACTTCACGAAGCCGTCGGAGGAGATTGATAACACGTGTGTGATCGACCTTCATCGATTTACACAGATGGGTATCATCGACACACCGCTGATGATCACACGTACCGTGTTTGAGCTTTTTGGCACATTCATAGCCGTACATGTTTGCCGTTGGGCCTCCGACGTCGCTGATGATCCCTTTGAAATCTTTGTACTCGGTAAACTGCGTCGCTTCTTTTAGGATGGACTCCTCACTTCGGGTGCGAATGGTACGCCCCTGATGAACCCCGATGGCACAAAAATTACACTCTCCCCAGCACCCCTGATGGGTCATAATGGAAAACTTGATTGTCTCCAAACACTTCACCGCACCTTGAGGACGATGGTAGGGGTGAAGCTCACGGGTAAAGGGCAAGGCACTCACAGCATCCATCTCGTTCTCATCGAGATAATCGGCGGGAGGATTTTGGATCGCGTAGCGTCCGTCCACCTCTTGACACAAACCTTTTGCCGATATGGGATCGTTATGGTTATAAAACATATCGAAGAGATCGATATAACGCTCTTTGTTTTCCAAACACTCTGCATGAGATGGCAAGGTCAAATACCCATCACGAGGCTCTTTAGCGATATAACACACCCCTCTAATGTTATGAGGAGATTCACCGTTTGATAACGCTTTTGGAAGAGCGACTATCGCCCCCTCCCCCATTCCGTAAATCAGATAATCGGCTTTAGAATCAAAGAGGATCGGTTTGCGCAGTTTGTTTGTCCAATAATCATAATGGGTAACACGGCGCAAACTCGCCTCGATCCCTCCGAGGACGATAGGAACAGTGTTTTTAAAATATTTGCGGATTAGGTTGGTGTAAACCAACGTCGCACGATCTGGTCGCGCGTTATTGACGCCACCGGGGGTGTAGTCGTCGCTGTTGCGGAATTTTTTGGTTGCGGTGTAGTTCGAGACCATCGAATCGACGCTCCCGCCGCTCACCCCCCAAAAAAGTTTCGGTTCCCCTAAACGCATCACATCATCCGTAGTGATATCAGGCTGTCCGATAATCCCGACACGATACCCTTCTCTCTCCAATATCCGTCCCACTACGGCAACACCGATAAAGGGTGAATCGATGTAGGCATCGCCGGAGATGAGGATAATATCGCACGCATCCCAGCCCCGTGCGTCCATTTCGGCACGGGTGGTGGGTAAATAACGGAGATGTTCTGGGGTAATTGTTTTCATAATCGAAGTTTACCATATCCTTGTCATCCTCGCTCTTGTCTCTAGTATCCATCTTTTATAGTTAAGCAAAAACTTGATTTATCCATAAGGCACTTCTCCCTCCTTCGCGGGAATGACGAAAACCTACGTTATAATAATCACATTGAATAAAAGCGACAAAAAAAGATATCATCTTAAAATCATGAAAAACTACTGAAGGGAATCTAATGGAAGAACAAGGAAATATTTTTATTCTACTGGCGGTTATCGCTGTTTTTGCGTTTGTTTTAACACGAAAAAAAAAAGAATAGCTTACGTCATACCTGCGTAGGCAGGTGAAGTGCCCGTAAGGGATTCAACTAGATTCCCCTGTTCACGAGAATGACAGGAAATCTGCATAAACTATTGTAGCAAGGCTACCGGTGCGATATGAGAACCTTGGAAACATTCAATACCTAGTATTTTTAAGTTTTCAACCTCTTTCGCCTCTTCAATATTAATAGCAACAATCGAGATTCCGAGACTGCGAATCAGGTTGTTAAAACTCTCACGACTTTTACCCGTATCATGATCAAACATCATATCTTGTAAATACGCACTGTTTGCTTTGACATAATCAGGACGGATGGCTTGGAGATAGTGGGCACCCGCTTCTGGGATTGTAAAGTGATCAATCCCGAAACGATACCCGAACATTTTTACTAAAGCACTAATGGCAGATACCGCTTCAAGCTCATGTAAAGCAGTAGTGTTACTCACTTCAAACCATAATACCAAATCATTTTGACGATGAAACGTTTCCAATTGGGCTCTTAACCATTGAATATTGCTGTATTTTTTTACAAAATCACCGCTTAAATTCAGGGCTAAAGGGGTGATGGGATTATGCTCTTTTATATGTTTGAAAACTTTTTCGATCATATAACGATCCAAAGTATCGATCAACCCCAAACTCGTGGCCACAGGAATAAAATACCCCGCCGAATGGATAATCCCTTCACGATCCAACAGGCGTAAAAATATCTCCTCATGGATTACATTAAGATTATCACCTCGTTGTTCCACCACACTTTGAAATGCCAAAAGCATACGCGATTCATCCAAACTTTTCAACAATTCACTACGCCATTCTTCCCGTCCGAGCACCAAGGCTTCATTACTTTCATGATTTAAATCAATCGAGAAATTACCACGAAGTTTCGCCTGAATGACCGCATGGTCAGCGCGTGAAAAGAGTGTTTTTAAGGTATCATTTTCACTGTAGATTCCTACGCCGCACCCAATAATCAAATAGTTTAAAAGCTCTTTATCCATTTTCTCGATCATTTCACGCATGTGAGTCATAATTATTTCAATTTGATGGCTAACCGGTTCTATTTCACAAGCAGGAATAGCGGCGAAAAAGTCAGATTCATTCAATCTTGCAATCAAAGTGTGGCGAAATGAACCCAGTTGTGTATTCAATTCATCAGCCAACGTATTGATGATCTGGGTATAACGTTCATACCCTTTTTCCCGTTTCAATCGATCAATTTCATCCAAACTGATCAAAAGATAAATCCCCGAAGAGAGGGATGCATCTGACTGCAAATAATCGGGAAGTTTTGCAGTGAGATAACGACGGTTATGGAGTTTAGTTTCTGTATCTTTGTAGAGGAGCTCATGATAACGACGTAATGTTTCATTTTCACGTTCAAAAATATCTTTGACTTTAGCCACCATTGCATTCATCGCTGTGGTGACAGAGCGGAATTCAGTCGTAAAGGGAATTTTTTTCTCAATAATAAATTCATTATCGATAATTGCTTTGGCTTGATCTCGGATACGTTTCAATGATTTAAGGCTCAAAGATAATAAGAAATATAAAGTTGCAAAAACAATAATACCGATCATTAAAAAGGTTTGTACTAAATCAATAAACGTACTGTAAAGTTGTCGATACGCATTCCCCGTGTGTCCACTCACTTCTAGCGTACCAAAGCGGTTCCATCCGATCATAATATCACTCGTTGCACTTGCATTATTGATCGGTACCATCTCGATAAACCATTGAGGAACATCACTTACCCGAACATCACTCTCTCGAGTGTAGACCTCTTCATCATCAATATCGACAAGACGGATACGTTGGTAATACCCGCTGTCATAGATCGCATTGATCATTGTCTCCATACTCGAAGCATCTTTTGGATCAGCAACTTTTGAGAGAGAAAGTCCTAATGAATGCGCCGTATTTTTAGCATCGCTATAGAGCTGATTTTGGACAAACTCGGTTGCCGATTTAAAATTTAGAAGCATCACCGAGATTAGTATCACCCCTAAAAAGAGGGTCAACATGATCACCAACTGTTTAAATAAACTCATGGTCTAATCCTTTTGTCGTGTTATAACTAATTCGTCCCATGGACGTTTTTGTCGGGTTGCCGCCGGAACCATTTTTCCGATTTGTGCCTGTTTGGCATTAAAGAGTTCATCTCCGCTAAAGCTGTATATCGGAATCAAATCATCACGAACCGATGCGGGGAGAATTTTGAAATTGTAGTTATCCAAAACAAGCGGTATCGATTTGGGTGTTTCGTAGTAGGTAAGTACCAAATGAGCCGTTTTATATCGGATCGATTTGGCATACGTCATATAGAGTTTTGAGGTAGGGACACCTAACTCTTTGAGGGTAAAATATTTGGCGATAACATAGTCTTCGCAATCGGCGCGATCTTTACCGACAAACTCATAACGTGTCGCCCAGTAATCGCTAATTCCCCATATCGTTTTATCCGATGCATAAGGGGTTTGATTGAAAAAATCATTCACCTTTTCCATTTTTCCCATATCATCCAAATCCCGTGCATCATTCATCATTTGAACGAGATAAAAAGCCCTTTTTTTGGCAATTTGACCATATTCACGCTCAATTTTATCCATAAAAGCTTTTGCAATAGAAAATTCTGGGGAGCTAATGAGAATGGCGGCAAGTGCCGCCAAAATGAAGAAAAGAGCAAAGGTTTTTTTCATGCTCTTATTGTAGCAGTTTTTAACTAACAGAATTATCGATAATTTGTTCGACTTTAACTGTTACTGTCGGATCAGTAGCATTTATACCATGTGACATATAAATATCAAATGTATGGCCTGACTCTGTAACCGTTCCCGTATTTGTCCAACCATCAGCTTGTGTCAATTGCACTTTATCACTTGTGCTATCGCCAAGAATTTTTAATGTATTGTTTGAATCTGTCATATCAATCACATCGGCATACGAAAGATTTGTCAAATTATGATTGCCGTTTTGTGCTAAATCTAATACTTCAATATTTTTGATGACATCATTTGCCAATGCTGAGAAATCAATATTAGCATTTGATTGTAGAATCAATGTGTCCATTCCTGCATGTCCATCAATCGCAGTACCCGTAAAGGTAAAGCTTTCATCAATACCGATAACAAGACTTAAAGGTTTATCCAGTGTACTGTCACCATCTGCATCCGTTACACTGATAATGAAATTTTCAGTAATATCGAGTCCGCTTGTACTGGTAGGTGTATAGGTAAACTTACCAGTCTCAAAATTTAGTGCCATCATACCTTCGCTCAACGTAATATCTTGAGTTGGATTGGCTTGATCATATATATACGTCGTTCCGTTATAACTCAATTGAAGAATATGACCGCTATCAGCACCGAAATTGATACCTGCTTGGCCATCTGAGCCATAGAGACTACCAGTAACAGATTCGATATTGCTAGTAATCGTATTACTGAGTTCTTCTACATTTGTAACTACAATAGCAGTTTTTCCATCTTCTACTTGCACTAGATTTAAATAATCAGTATTTAGATTAGACCCAATCCCAATAACAGTAAGATTAATATTATTAGCTGCAATAAAATTTGTCCAATTATTTACATATGGTGTATCTAGCCACCCAGTTTCTGCATCCGTGCCAACGTTTCCATTGACATCATTCCCTTCATTATTTTCTACCGTTGGAGCACCATCGGAAATAAAGTAGGCAACCGTTTGATCTGCTACAGGAATTCCATTATCATCAGCTTTAATCGTCTCATTCAACGCCGCTTCATAGTTAGTATTAACACTTGTCAAACCAGTGATAGTATTTCCATTATAAGTAATTTGTCCATTAGAATTCATGCTTAAAGCATTAATGTAGTTTTTAGCGGTAGTTGCATCTACCCAATTCAATGCAGTTATTGCTGTGCTGTTAAATAGAGATAAATTAACTTTAATATTACCGTTAGCATCATACGCATTAATAGTATCGATCAATGCTTGTTTCGCAAGCTCAAAGCGAGTAGTAGTTACAGTATTACCATTCTGATCTGTATAGGTTACAGTTCCGCCATACGCTGCGGACATTGAACCAGACACATCCAAAGTTAAAAGAATATTTGTATCTGTTTCAGGAGGTAAGGAAATCGAAATAGCCGTCGTATCATTCACAACCGGACTGTCATCATGAATAGTGATATCTAAATTTGCCAAATAATCAGTACCATTTGTATCTGTCACAGTATATACAAAGCTATCAACGACTGTATCTAACGGAGTGTATGTAACTGCATTTTGTGTACCTGTAATAGTGAAATTACTCAAACTGACTGTTTCATTAGTATTATTTGCATTATTATC
>NZ_JAQTYM010000125.1 GCF_028688295.1 Sulfuricurvum sp. | reverse complement strand
TTGTTCTCGGTATTGTCGGGATGCTTGTCGGCGTTATTTTGGCGTGGCAAATGGCGTTTCCAGCTGTGAATTTGATGGCGGGAGAAGGATTGGCAGAGTACACCAACTTTAGTCGTCTTCGTCCGTTACATACTGACTCAGTTATCTTTGGTTTTACCTTTAGCGGTATCTGGGCTACTTGGTATTATGTAGGTCAACGTGTTTTGAAAGTCTCTATGGCGGAATCAAAATTCTTGATGTTCCTTGCTAAATTGCACTTTTTTATCTACCTGTTAGTGGTAGTTGCTGTAGTTGGTACACTATTACTTGGTATCTCTACCGGTAAAGAATATGCAGATTTTGAATGGCCTATCGATATCGCAGTTGTCGTGGTATGGGTTATTTGGGGTATGTCGATTTTCGGTTTGATCGGTATTCGCCGTGAAAAATCATTGTATATCTCTATTTGGTACTACATCGCTACATTCCTTGGTATCGCTATGTTGTATCTTTTCAACAACATGGAAATCCCAACGTATTTTGCTTCTGGCGGAATCGGTGCATGGTATCACTCTGTTTCAATGTACTCAGGTACAAATGACGCATTGGTACAATGGTGGTATGGGCATAATGCGGTTGCGTTCGGATTTACTGTACCTATCGTTGCGATGATCTATTACTTCCTTCCAAAAGAATCAGGTCAAGCGGTTTATTCATATAAATTGTCTCTTCTTGCATTCTGGGGATTGATGTTTGTTTACCTTTGGGCAGGCGGACACCACTTGATCTATTCTACCGTACCGGATTGGATGCAAACCATGGGTTCTGTATTCTCGGTTGTATTGATTCTCCCATCATGGGGTTCTGCGATCAATATGCTTCTTACAATGAAGGGTGAATGGCAACAAGTTGCTAGCAGTCCATTGATCAAATTTATGATCTTGGCTTCTACATTCTATATGTTCTCTACTCTTGAAGGTCCTATTCAAGCGATCAAATCAGTTAATGCTTTGGCTCACTTTACAGACTGGATCGTTGGTCACGTACATGATGGTGTTCTTGGTTGGGTTGCATTCATGATTATGGCTGCATTGTTCCACATGGCTCCACGTGTATTCAAACGTGAGATTTATTCTAAATCGTTGATGAATACACAATTCTGGATCCAAACTCTCGGTGTTGTATTGTATTTCACATCTATGTGGATTGCAGGTATTACTCAAGGTATGATGTGGCGTGCGCATGATGAATTCGGTAACTTAGCTTACTCATTCATCGATACAGTTACTGTATTGCACCCATACTACACTATCCGTGCTGTTGGTGGTACATTGTACCTCGTAGGTATGTTCTTGTTCGCGTACAATATGTACAAAACAATGACAAGCTCTCGCCGTGTTGAAGAGAGTGAACTTCAAAACGCATCGCCTATGGGCGCTTAATAAGGAGGGGAAAAATGTTTCACTGGTTAGAAAAACACCCGTTCTTTTTCGCGGTAGCAGTATTCTTAACAATCGCGTTTGCGGGTCTCATCGAGATTTTGCCAAACTTTGCGCAAGCATCTCAGCCGACTGTAGGGACTAAACCTTACAGTACGTTGGAACTTGCTGGTCGTCATGTTTATATTAAAAACAACTGTATGGGATGTCACTCTCAACTCATTCGTCCGTTTAAATCTGAAACTGACCGTTACGGTCACTACAGCTTGAGCGGTGAATATGCATATGACCGTCCATTCCTTTGGGGCTCAAAACGTACCGGTCCGGATTTGATGCGTGTAGGTAACTACCGTACAACAGACTGGCACGAAAATCATATGAAAGATCCTGCAGCGGTTGTTCCGGGTTCTATCATGCCGGCATATCGTTGGATGTTCAAAAATACAGCTGATATCGATACGGCATATGCTGAACAAGTGACAGTTAATAAAGTATTCAATACGCCTTATAACACTGAAATTCCAATGACAGATGGCACAAAAGCGACTGTATCATTGGCGGCAACATTGGATGAAGCGAAAGCAGCAGCTCTCGAAGAAGCTAAAGCAGTTGCAGCAGATATGAAAGATCAAGACGTTAAAGATGCGGTTGCAGCGGGTCAAATTCCTGAAATCGTTGCCTTGATTGCATATATGAATAGCATGAAATAAAGGATTAAGCGTGGATATTGGTACCCTTCAAGCGTATGCTTACTTTTTCTTTGTTGCGTTTTTGGTGGTGGTACTGTACTCGTACATTTATCACCTCTACAGTTCGCAATGGAAAGGGAAGCGCGATTATGAAAAGTACGGAAATATCGCGCTCCATGACGAGATTACCGATCAACCGATCGAAACAATCTCGAAAAATGATGATAAAAAAGTAGGAGGCATAAATGAATAAGACAGTACTTGCTGCTATCATAGTTGTAATTGCAATGCTTGGCTTCACTTACGTTGCTGTCGGAATGGCCGGCGGTATGGGTGGAGAAGGTGACTGGGTTAATAAACTCGCCGTATTGGGTGCAGTTGTACTCGTTATCGTAACATCATTTGTAGTTACCAAATATGTTCGACAAATGCAAAATGACCGTGCAAGCGGTAAATTAGCAGATGAAAATTGGGATGGAATCGGAGAGTATAAAAACGAACTTCCTTTTGGATGGGCGATTATCTTTTTGGGTCTCACGATTTGGGCGATCTGGTATTTCCTTGCAGGATATCCAGTTAATTCGTATTCACAAATCGGTGAGTATAATGAAGAAGTGGCAGCACATGACGCGAAATTTGAAGCGGAACATGCAAGTATGGATGAAGAGACACTCAAAGAGATGGGTGGATCAATCTTTATCGTTCAATGTGCACCATGTCATGGTTTACAAGCAGATGGTATCGAAGGTAAAGCCGCTAATCTAAACGTACGTTTGGAAGAAGCAACGGTTAAACATGTTATCAATAACGGTTCTAACAACCAACTTCTTGGTATGGAAATGCCTATGCCAGATCGTAATGGTTTGTTGAATGCTAATACAGGTGCATTGATTACCGATGCAGAGATCGATGCAGTAGCTAAATATGTTGCTGGTGGAATGAAAGGCACTGTTGGTGCTGATGTATTTGCCGGTACATGTGCTGCATGTCATGGAGTTGATGGTAAAGGTATCGACATGGTTGGACCAAGCATTGCTGATTTCAATCCGACTTTGCTTGCAAATGTTCTTAAACATGGTAAAAAAGGTTCTATTGGTGCAATGC
>NZ_JAQTYM010000124.1 GCF_028688295.1 Sulfuricurvum sp. | reverse complement strand
GAACGTCCGAGCCAATCCATACTAAACTTGGCCTCACGCTCTAGTAAATCTTCTTTGGTTTTTTTGATGATGTCGTCTAGTATCATTAATTTTTCTCCTTGGTTTTACACTTCTCTATCGCTCTTAAGTGATCTCTCACCTCATCTTCATCTGTCCCTATCATCGATTCAACCTGTTTGATTAAACGCAGAGCCTCGACACACTCGTTTTGTTTATAATGTCCCCATGCCAGTGAATCGATATAAAACGGTGAATCCGGCTGTTTTTCCAATGCACGGCGAACATACCCCATCCCCTCAGAGACATTCAGATCATGATCGATCATCAGATACCCTAAGTAATTCAAATAAAGGGGTTCCTCAAGATCTTGAAGTGCTTTTTTTAGCCCTTCCATCACCTGTGTGACCAAAACAGGATCTTTACGATCCACTGCTCCTTCGTATTTAAAAACAGCACTTTGAGCAAGGTAGAGAGGATTATCTTCTCTCTCATACAATCTTTGAGCCAAAACGGATGCTTTATCGAATGCTTTTACTTTGACATACAAATCGAGTAAAAGAGGATCATTCAACCCCGATTTTTCCAGTAAAGCAGTCATTTTCGAGATATCTTGCTGGTAAAGATAAATTTTGAGCGCTTCATCTGCAACGGAGCTATCTTTAAAAGCATCATACGTCTGTTCATAGATCAATGCCGCATCATTTAACTGAGCACTATCGGCATAAAAGCTCCCCAACCGTTTACCTATAATTTGGCTGTTGCCGTGAGTTCCGAGATGCTCTTTTAAAAATTTGATCGCTTCCGTTTTTTCACCTAAGTGTGTGTATTGGATCAAGGCAATCCGCTCCGCCGTCGTCTCATCGAAATTCAGAGCATACGCTTTTTTGAGGATCGCAACACCCCCCAAATAATCCCCCATTTTAAGTCGCGATTCGGCATAAAGGAGATAATCAGGTATTTTTTTACTCAATTCACTCAATACAGCTACTTTTTGGGATGCTTCAGCAAAATTCCCCTCTTTGAGTAAAGCGATAATTTCAAAACGTTTTAACGTTTGATCTTCTGGAGATTTTGTAAGTTCTGATATTGTCTTTTGTGCTAGAGTTTTAGTATCATTGGATTGTTCCAACATTCGCAAAGATTGATACAAATACTCTTTTTTAGAGGTTTGCTTGTAAAGTTCACCAAAGAATTCTGCCGCTTGATGGTGTTTTTGACGCATCTGTGCATCCAGTGCGTAAAGAGAAAATGTATCTTCTAACAAATTAGCATTATGAATCACTTTTGGTGCAGCATTAGTGATGGAGGCTAGTATCAACACCATCGATAGTAATTTAATCATGGATAATCCCCGGGCATTCCGCTTTAAGTTCATCGATACGGTGGCGAAAGTAATCCCAAAAAGGAAACGTTCTACACTGTAACGGTCTTGCAGTGTAGATACTACACCCATTTAGTGAACGATTGAAAAATATGCAGTCGTACGAGCCGTTTACTTTTTTCTCTTGGAGTGAAAAACGGAACCCCTCTTTGCGCAAATGGGTACGGCGGAACTCCCCCTCCTCCATCTCCAGCAGCGCGGCAATTGCCGCTATTTCGGTGACAGAGACGAATATATTACCGCTCTCTCCCGTACAGCAATTTCCTCCGCATTTAGCGCAGGCAGAGGGATCAAACGCGTAAGAGAAACCTTCTTGTGTCATAAACTCGGACATTTGATACTGTGCACCTTTGCTTTGTCGTAGATCGCTTGTACCGCAGGGGTATAAACACCGTTTGCTTCCGTAATCATCGGAGGCAATACGGTGAGAGCCGCTTTGGAATTCTTTTTCAGATGGAGCATCACCAGTGTACTGGGACGATCCTCTTTTGAATGGACGAATTGTACCTCAACGACTCTTAATCCTGCACGTTCACATGCACTGCACAACGGCACGAACTGACGCGCATCGTAACAGATCGCCGCTTCGCCGCTTGATTTTAGGAGTTTCGAGATTTTAGTAATAAACGGCTCAATCGGCAAGTGGACGTTGTAACGTGCCTGATGGAGGATCGGGTTCTCTGAGCGTGACACGTTCTCATGGTAAAACGGAGGATTAGAAACAATCCAGTCATAACTGCCGTGATTCCCAAGCTCTAAAAAGTCCCCCTCATGGAGAGTGTACCCGATACCGTTGATCGTCGCATTTCGTCGGGCAAATTCGACATACAACGGCTGTTTTTCAACCGCTTCGAGGCACACAGAGGGAAAATCCCGCCCGATCAAAAGCCCCACGATTCCGCTCCCCGCACCGACATCGAGCATTTTCCCCTTCGGGGTAAAACGGGAGATAAATCCATACAGCAATATCGAATCGCTGTTGTAACAATAGCCTCCGTCAGGTTGATAAAGGAGCATTTAGATACCTTTTTGTGTAATGTGTAAATTTTGCGGTTTTTTTAACATAGGTCTAAAGCTATGTTAACTTTTTTGAGTTTTTTTAACATAGGTTTGAACCTATGGGTAAATTTATCGATTTTTTACTCATAGGTTGTGTGCTATGTGTAAATTTTGCTGTTTCTTCCCCGTTCACCCTGAGCCTGTCGAAGGGTTGGCTATGATCGTTTTTTTGAAGAGGTAAGATTTGCGGGATGAATTGAGTCATTGTATGAACTCCAACGACAACAACCTCTCTTTTTCAATATTTGTCAAGGCTGTTATATAGTGCACAAAAGCTTTACTGGATAATTCAGCATTTTTACATAATTCAAATAATTTTCTAAAGTTTTCTTTTTGTAGATCATTTAAATTATTTTTGATTTTAGCAATATCATCAAACTTAAGGTCATTAATAAATTCATTATATTTTCCTAAAATTCCTACCACCACATCTGATAGTTGAATTAGTAAATGAGTATGAGATTTTTCAAACTTAAAGTGATTAAGCATCTGATCTTCATCGTAAAATTCGAATTTATCAAAATAATCGATTATATTTTCTTCTTCATCAAAAATATGTTCAGAGTTTTTAAACAATCCTAACGATCTCATATAAAATTCTGCTAATCTATCAATAAGTTCATAATTTTGATTATTTTGAATGAAAACTAATTCTTCATTTTGTGCATTACGCAAAATATCAGCTAAAACTAAAATACTGTATTCATCAATCCCTTTGATATTACGAATCACTTCATCTTTATGCTTGAAGATATAACTTTTTATCTCTATTAAAAACTTATTAGC
>NZ_JAQTYM010000063.1:2029-13329 GCF_028688295.1 Sulfuricurvum sp. | reverse complement strand
CAAGCATACTTAACTCTTAACTTCTAAGAGTTTTTTGCTTCTCGTCCCCTTTTGGGGATGAACCCTCTTTTACACTTTTCTCCTCTTTCGCTATAATCATCACATGAAATCTTTATTACGATCATTCCTTTATACTCTTTTGATGCTTTTTCTCATTTCTGTCCTCTCATTTGGGGCGATACATATGGCACCGAATAGCTTTATGGGTGGCGAACTCAATCCGAACATGACCCCCGAAGCGATAGCACAGCTACGCTCCATTTATGGACTTGATAAGCCTCTCTTTCAACAATACATCGATTGGGTGATTAATCTCTTTACCCTTAATTTCGGTATCTCGTTTGTCAGCGGTTCACAGGTATCTGAGGTGGTTGCGGATCGTCTTCCAGTAACGTTGTGGATGAATATCATTGCGATGGTATTAACGTTTGGTCTATCTCTCTGGATGGGAGTCAAAGCGGCATTAATGCATGGGAAAAAAGTGGATATGTTTATTTCGCAATTTTCCCTTATCAGTTTTGCGATGCCATCATATTATCTGGCACTTGTAGTGATGATGGTGCTGAGCGTCGCGTTAGGGTGGTTTCCTATCGCGGGAATGCACTCGCTTGAACCACCGGAGGGGTTAGGGTATTATATCGATATGGCATGGCATTTGACATTACCCATAGCGGTAATGGTATTTGTGGGAGTGGGGAGTTTGGTTCTTTATATCCGTTCTCTTACCCTCGAAATTCTTAAAAGCGACTATATCTATTTCGCCCGTTCTCGGGGGATATCAGAGAATAAAATTATCCGATACTATATTCTCCCTAATCTCTTGCCGCCGATCGTGACGATGTTAGGGTTATCGTTGCCGGGGCTGATCGGAGGGTCGGTGATACTGGAGTCGATTTTTGGGATAGAGGGGATGGGACAGCTTTTTTATCTATCGGCGATGAGTCGGGATTATCCGGTAATAATGGGGATTTTAATGATGAGTGCATTTTTGACATTGATAGGGAATCAGATTGCCGATGCGGTGTTGTTAAAGCTTAATCCGTTTGTGAGAAGATAAAAGTAAGTGAGTAATATAAGCGCGGTTGACTGCGCGTGGGTTCTCTGCCGAAGAAGAACTCAGCGTTAGCGTAGCCGAGGGGGCTTTGCTCCCTTGGCGTATTTAATTACCAAATAGTGCTTCGAGTGAGCTAAGCCCCTCTTTTTTCTCTTCCTGAGCTTTCTCACCCATTTGAATACTTCCGCCCACTTCATTGAGTTCGATGGCATAACCTGTCAGCATTGATGCAAGACGGATATTGATACCGCTTTTACCGATTGCTTTTGATTTTTGATCGCTTGGGAGAGTAACGACTGCTTTTTTCTCATCCCCTTCTTCTGAAACTACAACAGCACTAATGATCGCAGGGCTCATGGCACGCGAGATAAAAAGCTCAGGAGATGAGCTGTACTCCACACAATCGATATTTTCACCACAAAGCTCTTCACTGACCGCGTTGATACGGACACCACGAACTCCAACGGTTGCTCCGATTGGGTCGATTTGAGGACGGTTAGTATAGAGGGCGATTTTCGCACGTTCACCTGGGATACGGGCACATTTTTCGATGACGACGATTCCGTCTTTGATTTCCGGTACTTCGAGAGCTAAAAGCTCTTCGAGGAATTTCGGAGCGGTACGGGAAAGCTCCATAGAGATACCGTTGGCTTTATCAACATGGACACGGCGTACGATGGCACTGACCATATCACCGACTTTAAATTTTTCCCCTTTGATACGGCTTTTCATCGGTAAGATGGCACGGATTTCATCGATCTCGATGGTGGTATTTTGATCACCGTCGACACGAGTAACACGTCCGGAAACGATCTGATTAATTTTACTTTTGTATTTATCATACAGTTCATTTTCAACGAGACGTTGGATATGAAATTCGATTTCACGGTGGAGCGCGGCAAAGGCACTGCGTCCGTAGCTCTCAATATCGTGTTCCATTTGAAGTTGATCGCCGATCTCGGCTTCGTCATCGATCTCTAAAGCGTTCGTAAGACCCATATAGGCACCTACTTCTTCTCCCTCAATTTCAGTGGCATCATCGGCAACAACGGTGATGATTTGACGCAATTTTACTGTTTTGGTACGATCATCGATATCGGCTTCGAAAGCGAATGTTGGGTTAATAATTCGTTTAGCGGTTTGGATAAATGAGGTTTTAATCGCCTCTTGGACATTTTCACGGCTAAGCCCTTTTTCATTGGCAATTGAATCAATAATATCTAAAATATTTTCCATAATAATATCCTTGTGATGGTGGTAACTCATAAAAAATTGATGATTACGGGGAAGCTTTTTTTATGAAGGACGAGTATTATACATAAATTTCTCTTAATGCGATATTTATCCTATCCCCGCTATAATCCCTATAATATCAAGAACTCTGAATAAAAGGGAAAAGCAATGGAACTTAAACTCGCACGCAGCGAACAAGACACAAAACCGCGTAAAATCGACCTCAAAAAAATCACGGAGATGGTAGAAAAAAGTAACTCATCTATTATCTATTTTGACCGTGAAAATTCACACAAAGATCTTTTAGCACTACAAGATCATTTCGAAGGTGAAGGCAAAAGTTTTTATATGCGCGAAGTAAAATTCGGCCTTTCGGCGAATGAATACATGTACGAAGTGCATATTTTATAATCCGAATGAGCAAAAAACTTTTTATTGAAACACTTGGATGTGCGATGAATGTGCGTGATTCTGAGCACATGATCGCGGAGCTTAATGCCCATGAGGGGTATGAACTCACCGATGATGCTACTTTAGCCGATCTCATCCTTATCAATACCTGTTCCGTCCGTGAAAAACCGGTACATAAACTCTTCTCCGAACTCGGTGTCTTTAATAAACTCAAAAAAGCAGATGCTAAAATCGGCGTATGTGGATGTACGGCGTCTCATTTAGGCAAAGAGATTATCAAGCGGGCCCCCTATGTAAACTTTGTTCTCGGTGCTCGTAATGTTTCTAAAATTGCGGATGTTTTGCATCGTGACAAAGCAGTGGAAATTGAAATCGATTATGATGAGTCTCAGTTCGCGTTTAAAGATTTTCGCAGTAGCCCTTACAAGGCTTATATCAACATCTCTATCGGGTGTGATAAGCAATGTACCTTTTGTATCGTCCCTAAAACGCGTGGAGACGAAATCTCTATTCCTGCTGATTTGATTGTTGCTGAAACACGTAAAGCAGTTGAGAATGGAGCCAAAGAGGTCTTCTTGCTCGGTCAAAATGTCAACAACTACGGTCGTCGTTTGTCGGGAGGAAATGAAAAGATCAATTTTACCGAACTGCTTCGTCGTGTGAGTGCAGTCGAAGGGTTGGAACGTATCCGATTTACCTCTCCTCATCCGCTTCATATGGACGATGAATTTATCGAAGAGTTTGCACGCAATCCGAAAATCTGTAAATCAATGCATATGCCGCTTCAAAGCGGATCAAGTGAGATTCTCAAAGCGATGAAGCGTGGATATACCAAAGAGTGGTTTCTCAACCGTGCTCGAAAATTGCGAGAGATGGCTCCTGATGTCAGTATCAGCACTGATATTATCGTCGCTTTTCCAGGAGAGAGTGATGAGGATTTTGAGGATACGATGGACGTCCTCAATCAGGTTCGTTTTGAGCAGCTATTTAGCTTTAAATACTCTCCTCGTCCATTGACAGAGGCCGAAAAACTCGAAGAGGTCGATTCTGAGATTGGTTCAAATAGACTTGCCAGGTTGCAAGCTCGACATGATGAGATACTTGATGAGATGAAGTCGGTCAATTTGGGTAAAGTGGTCGAGGTTTATTTCGAAGAGTTACGTGATGGAGGTTATGTTGCCGGTCGCAGTGATAATAATCTCGGGATTAAAGTCAAGGGGAGTGAAGAACTTCTAGGGACGATTGCTAAAGTTAAAATTATAGAGGTTTCTCGTAACGTCCAATACGGAGAGATCATTGCGTAAAGACCTTCTTCGCACGTTTGCGTTGTGGTTTATTCCTCCTATCGGCACATTATTGATTCGTCTAATTTATCTCACGAACCGAAAACGGTTTCATCTTCCTCAAGTTATCCCCTCTGAACCGGTCATTTTTGCTTTTTGGCATGGGGATTTACTCATGCAGCCTTATTTATATTACCAATTCCGCACCTCCCCTAAAGCCAACGTCCTTATCTCGGATCATTTTGATGGGCAGATTATCGCGAGTATTATGCGTTATTTTAAACTTGGAACGATCCACGGCTCTAGCACACGCGGCGGAGCAAAAGTGTTGATACAAGGGCTTAAATCACTCTCGCAAGGGTATGATATCGGGATAACTCCTGATGGACCTAAGGGACCTCGTCATGAAATGAGTGAGGGTGTAGTGATTATGGCACAAAAACGGCATACTAAAGTGATCGTTTACAGTTGCGTACCCTCAAAGTATTGGCAGTTACGCAGTTGGGATCATTTCACGGTGCCTAAACCTTTTGGTGTTCTTGATTTTTATGCGTCCGAGCCGATTGATTTAGAAGGTATGGAGATGGAAGCGGCAAAAGATTTGATCAAAGAGAGGTTGATGGAACATGCGCTCTAAATGGTTAATCACTTTATCGATCGTAATATTTGCATTAGGGGGATGGATTTTTTTTCATCCCTCATATCAAAAATCAATCGAATCACGATATTTGTACGCCGTCGGTGAATATGAACAAGCGTATCTTCTTGCGAAAGAATCGTTTGCCCTTGATTCTTACAATAGAATGGCTTCTACGATCATGGCACAGTCTCAAATGTCGCTCAAATACGTTCGCTATAACACAGATGCAAAAAGTTACAAAAAAGAGATTCATCGTATTGCCGGACAACCCAAGGTAACACCTCAAGAGCGAGCTAAGATAAAGATGATGACAAAGATAATGATTGATGCGTATACACGATTGGGTTCAAGCGTAGTTGTTGAGCAAGAACTGATCGATGAAGCAGATGGACATTATGAGCAATTTAAGAATTTACACGATGAACTCGCTTCCCCGCGCTAAAGAAGATTTTTTAAAAAACCTCGACGCAATACGTGGGTATTCGTCGCTCACGATTCAAACGTATGATCATGCACTAAACGCTATGCTCCATTACAGTGAGATCACAGAAGAAGAAGGGGTGCTAAACATCAATTTGATGCCATTACGCCTCCATATTGCTGCGTTAAATGCAAAATCAATTGCTCTCAAGCTTAGTGCTATTCGAAGTTTTGTAAATTATCTCCGCTCACAAGGAACACTAGTTCATTTACGTGGTGATGAGAGCATTAAAATTCCAAAATCTCTTCCTAAACCGATTACTCATGAACATATTCTTCATGCCCTCCAGCATGCCGATGCGACGAGTGCCTTAGCAATTAAGCTTTTGTATACCATGGGACTTCGTATTTCTGAACTGACCCATTTGAAAATGTCTGATATGGAGGAAGGGTGGTCACGTATTCGTGGCAAGGGGGATAAAGAACGGGATATTCCAATGATTGCTTCGATTAGTGCATTGGTTCAAGAGTATCTGTATGCTAACCCCTCTAAAGTGTACATTTTTGAGCTCAAAGGTAAAAAATTAAGCGAAAATAGTCTAAGATATATGATTACCAAGGCATTTGCAAAGGTTGGACTCAAAGTGACCCCTCATCAATTGCGTCATACGTATGCGACTGAACTGTTAAATAATGGGGCGAGAATTGCCGATGTTAGTGAATTATTAGGCCATTCAAGTATGGCGACAACACAGATTTACACCAAATTGGGAAATGCCTTAAAGATGGATCACTATCATCAATCGCACCCATTATGCCAAATTCATGAGGATTCTCAGTGATAGAGTGGTTATACCGCAAAATATTTATTGCTATTATCCCTGATGGAGAGAGTTGCGATATTCGTGTTGTTACTCTTAAAAAGAAAAAAATCGTCTCAAAAGCGGCTGAGCGTTTTGAAGGATCAGACCTTAATGATTCTATCCTTTCATACATTCGCAAATATACGGATGAATCCCCTTTTCATTATATTGCCCTACTCAACCCGGATCCGAATCAGGGTGCTTTGAGCGGATGTTCATTGCACAATATCGAAGAGGGTTTAAACGGTTCCAAAACGCTTTGCAGAAACAAAAAATGGCTTTTGTACGCATCTTTAAACGAATTAGAAACGCAGAAAAAAAAATATGCCAGTATTGGACTTGATTTTATTTTTTCTCCATTTTCGGTAATTGAGCAATTTTTTGCGGATAAAATCGGAACTGGGTTTGCGTTGTACGCATTAGCACAAAAAGAGTCTTTTACCCTTGCTTTTTTTGATGAGGGAAAACTTGAATATTCTCATAATTTTGCGATGCACCGTTACCAATCAGGATCAAGTATAGAAGATAACGATATTGGATTTGCAGTTGGCGTTGAGGAACAAGAAGAGAATACTTTAGGTCATGGGATTAATCTCGATGACATTGAAAGTTTAGATGATTTGGATATTATCGATGAATTGGACAGCTTGAGCGATATCGAAGATCTTGATTCACTTGAAGATATTGTAGAATTTAGTGAAGATGATTTGACACTAGAAGAAAAACGATCCGCTGTTCCTCATAACGATGAGATCAAACAAGAGATGGAACATTTTAACGATGATTACATCCGATTTGAGTTTATTCAGAAAATGTTAGAGCGTTTTTATGCAGGAGAAGAGTGTCGCAATCGTTTTGTTGAAACGGTCTATATCGCGGATAGTTGTGGAAGTGGAACAGAATTGAAGCGTTATCTCGAAGAGGAACTTTTTCTTAATGTACTAATTCGCCGTATTGATATTGGTGATGAAGTAATTTCTCTTGCTATTAGCGAAGAGGAGGGGTGATGAAACACAGCTTTATCTCCCCTCGTGCTAAGCGCCTTATTAGCGGTGAATTGCGTCTTGTTTTTTTCTTTTTTATGGTGACGATCGCGATGTTAGTTGGAACCTACCTCTTTTTACAATACAAAACGTATAATTTTACGAATGAGAGAAAAACGGTTGTACAAAAAGAGGCTTCCTTGAAGCGTACAATCGATCAGATGGAGATTCAGATTAAAATTATTGATAAAGAGTCAAAAATCGCTGAACAAATTATGACTGATAATACGGTGATGAAAGAGAGTATCCGTAATTTATTTGATTTGGTTCCAGATGATATTACACTTGATCGTGCGGAACTAGAAGAAAGTTCATTGATTTTATACGGTATTACTCCAAATAAAGATACGTATGACTTTAGACTCCATGCCCCATTACGCTCCATTTTTCATCGTACGTATACGAGCTTTTATCCGGCTGAAAATGGATGGTATCGGTTTGTATCGACTAACTATCTTGACGATGAAAATGAGGAGATGCGCGAATGAATCGACAAACGCTTTATATCCTTATCCTCTCTTTTATTTTATTATTGGGAGTCCTCTTTTTCTCTTTTTTCTTTTTGATTCCAAAAGGGAAAGAGTATCGCTTGCTCCGTTTGGAAGCTAAAAAAGAGTTTCAACAACTTGAGCTTACTCAAAATCGACACGACATAGTTTTTAATCGTTTAAAAGAACTTCAAGCTCAAAATCGTCATACAATCAGTGCTTTTGATACTCCATTCAACACGGAGCGTTTCGAGCGGCTTTATAAAAAAGAGTTTACGGATCTTTATTTAACTGAAGTCACAACGTTCGAGACAAACGGAACATTTAAAGTGTATGAGGTGAATGCCACCTCTAAAATTACCTCACCAGAGAGTTTTTATACGTTTGTTGATGGGGTGAATAAAAGCGAGTGGATTATTGGAGTCAATTTCCCTATTCATTTTGAACGAGACGGTGATAAGATACGTTCAAGCTTCACCATGAAAGTTCACAATAATGAGGATGGAAAACAGGAAAAATAGATTGTTTGAAGGGAGCTATTTCATCACTTTCGCGCGTAAATGGGCAGCGTGAATAGCTTCCATGCAACCATCTCTTACATTTCCTTTTTCTAATGCGCCATACCCTGCAGCGGTTGTTCCCCCTGGACTCATAACCGCATCTTTGAGTAAAGCGGGATGGATAGTTTGGATGAGTTTCCCAAATCCCGCGAAAAGTCCCCGCATCAATACCATGGCATCATCACGTTTTAGCCCCTCGCGTACTGCCCCATCTGCAAGGGCTTCAGCAATGAGAGCGAGATAAGCCGGACCACTTCCCGCAAGTGCCGTTGCGATATCGAGTTCTTTTTCACTGCTAAGCCACAAGGTTGTACCTATCGTTTCAAAGAGAGCTATCGCACTGCTAGCAACGCTCATATCTCCGACTAAAGAGGTCATTGAAGCACCTGTCTCGGCAGCAAGATTTGGCATAGCTCGACAATAGGCATGAGAGTGGATGATTTTCAAAGACTCAAGAGAGGTTCCGGCTAAAACGGAATAAAGAGCGTAAGCACTCCCTTTTAAATAAGGAGCTATTTCAGAAAGATTCGAAGGTTTAACACATAAAAGAATGGTTTTATTGGTGATGTCGGCGTCCGCATAAAGGGTTTTTTTAATTGGGGTACTTAACGCTTGTTCAAATTGCTCCAATGCTGCCATACTTCGACCGATCACCTCGATAGCATGGGTTTCACATAATCCTTTTGCAAGTGCGAGCGCCATTTTTCCATTTCCAACAAAGGTGATTGATTTCGCCATATTCAATCCTTTTTTAAATATTTTTCGATAGGTTCTGCAATGCCAAAATCGGCACGATTATCAACGATAATTTGAGCCATGGTTTGATTGTCGGTATTAAAAATCAAGGGAGCAATAAAGTTAATCGTTGATTTTTCAATTGGTGTTTGTAAAATCATGATATTGTAGATCAAAAGATTGCTCTGAGGAGTAATACCCAGAAGCCCTTGGAGCGAAGAGGGGATATCAAAAGAGTATTCTCGTAAAGAAAAGGGATTGATTAAGGTAAAAGAGGGCCCCTCTCCAATACTTTCTAAACGTAAAAAAATTTCGTCGAGCTTTTGAAGCTCCATTTTTGAAACGGCTTCAAAACCGAGCAAGGGAAGTTTTAAATCAAACTGCATATCTACCTTCTTGTATCATAATGGACTGATTTTAACACATCAACCTAAAAAGTTTCAACAATAAGCAGTGGTGTTTAATCTCTTTACGGTAAAATAGCTGATAATTTCAATAGTGTAGGTTTTAGCAATGATCAAAACATGGTTAGTCGCGATGATAGCAGTTATCCTTTTTAGCGGATGCGGTAAAGAACTCGAAGAGTTTAATAAACCGGCTGAATACTGGTATGAAAAAATGGTTACTGCCGTTTCAAACGGTAATCTAGAAAAAGCAGACAGCTATTTTAGTTCCCTGCAAAGTGAACATATTAGTTCCCCATTTTTAGCAGAAGCGACCATGATTATGGCGCAAGCGCACATGGCTCATGATGAGTATTTGTTAGCAGAACATTTTTTGAATGAATATATTCGTCGTTATGCCACTCCTGAGGGGCGTGAGTATGCGGAATTTTTAAAAGTTAAAGCAAAATTTTTGGCATTACCAAATCCGGGGCGTGATCAAGGTTTGATTGATGAGACTCTAAAAGGGGCGGAAACATTTAAAATGAACTACCCATATTCGACCTATTTGCCACAGTTAAATACGATGGAAACACAATTGCAACTCGCTCGTGGAGTGTTGAATGAAAACATTGCACAAATGTATGAGCGTTTGGGCAAACCAAAAGGTTCAGACTATTATCGTTCAATGGCGCCGGTAACATGGATTAAACCTGATGAGATCGTCGTTGCAAATGTTCCTTGGTATCGAGAGATGTTTGAAGGTGATGGTAGCAGCAGTTGGTACGATTTCCTAATTCCACAAACGCGTAATGTTATCTCTATGGATGACAATCAGAGTAAATAGGCCAATTTTGTAATTTTTAATCAAGGAATTTTGTCGATGCAACTTAGTAACTACAGCTCTTTTCCAACGAATCTTCCAGTTATTGCGGAAGATGAGCTCTTTTTATATCCGTTTATGATCTCACCGCTTTTTTTAAACGATGAAAAAAACATCGCTGCTGCAGCTGAGGCGATTGAGAATAATTCTCTTATCATCGTTTGCCCCGTAAAGCCCGAGCATGAGGGAGAACGAGAAGGGGATGCGATCTATGATGCCGGCGTTATTGGATCTATCATGCGTAAGGTCGTACTTCCTGATGGTCGAATCAAGGTTTTGTTTCAGGGGTTAGCTCGTGGTCATATTATGGAAATGGTACACGATAATCCGCTTCGTGCTCACGTCGACTTGATCTCATCGATGGCGGTAAATGAACTGAAAATGGACGCTATCTTGGAAGTACTTCGTGAAAAAGTGCGCGCCCTCTCACAAGTGAGTAACTATTTCCCACCGGATCTTTTACGTACTATTGAAGAGAACCATGAATACAACCGCATTGTCGATCTCATCTGCAGTTCAATCAAAATTAAAAAAGAGAATGCTTATAAACTCTTTATCGAACGCGATCCTGAAAAACGCTTTTTGATGTTGATTGATGAGTTGATCGAAGAAACCGAAGCTAACAAGCTCCAAAAAGAGATCCGCTCAAAAGTACACACTCGTATCGAGAAAGTAAACAAAGAATATTTTCTTAAAGAGCAGCTCAAGCAGATCCAAAAAGAGCTGGGAACCGATACTCACCGTGATGAAGAGATCGAGGAATTCCGTAAAAAACTCGATGCTAAAAAAGATAAAATGCATCCCGATGCGTATAAAGAGATCAACAAGCAGTTAGAGCGTTTTGCGCGAATGCATCCTGACAGCGCCGATGCGGGGATGATCCAAACGTACCTTGAATGGGTGCTTGAGATTCCCTACGGCGAAGAGGCGAAAAAAGCGCTCAATATTCACGACGTTGAGAATCAGCTCAATAAAGATCACTTCTCCCTCAAAAAACCAAAAGAGCGTATCTTGGAGTATTTCTCGGTTAAAGAGCTCCTTGAGCTTCGCGGTATTGCCGACAAAGAGGGGCGTGGGGCAATCCTTTGTTTTGCAGGTCCTCCGGGTGTGGGTAAAACCTCTCTTGCCAACTCTATTGCCACAGCCTTAAAGCGTCCACTCGTGCGGATTGCACTCGGTGGGTTGGAAGATGTGAACGAACTGCGCGGACATCGTCGTACCTATATCGGTGCAATGCCGGGGCGAATCGTTCAAGGGGTAATCGAAGCGAAAAAGATGAATCCCGTCATCGTCCTCGATGAGAT
>NZ_JAQTYM010000063.1:0-1929 GCF_028688295.1 Sulfuricurvum sp. | reverse complement strand
GCGTGGACAGCAGTGGGTGGAGATGTTCTCAAAATCGAGGCGATCCGTATCAACGGAAAAGGGGTGTTGCAGCTCACGGGAAGTTTGGGGGATGTGATGAAAGAGTCTGCCCGTATCGCCCTCTCCGTTGTCAAAACTCTGATCGATGAGGGAAAAATCACGGTTGATCACTCTATTATTCCTCTCTCCCCTGCTGAGAGAGAAAGTGATATTCCACTTGATGCAAGCGAAGTCTATAAACGCTTTGACTTGCACATCCATGTTCCTGATGGGGCTACCCCTAAAGACGGCCCAAGTGCAGGGATTGCAATGTCAACGGTCATCGCTTCGATACTCACAAATAAAAAAGTGCGTGCCGATATCGCGATGACGGGTGAAGTATCGCTCACCGGAAATGTTCTCCCTATCGGCGGCTTGAAAGAGAAACTGATTGCGGCGCATCGGGCAGGGATGAAACTTGCTCTTATCCCTCAGAAAAATTTTGATCGCGATTTGAGCGATATTCCTGATGAAGTGAAAGCGGCGATAGAGATCGTTGGTGTCAGTCGAATCGAAGAAGTTCTTAGTCGCCTTTTAATTGACGGATAATACTCAAAGCTTCGGGTGAACCATAAAGATAGCCCCGAAGTTTTACCCCTATTTTTAGCACTCTACACTCTTCACGAAATCCTTTATCCATTACCACATTATGCTCATAGGGAGCAATAAACGTATAACTACCCTCTATCGATACAACGGTGTTTCGGGCGACGATGTGCTCACCGCCATGTTTTAAAGCTTCTTTGTCGTGTTGGCTGAGTAAATATCCTCTGTGTTTGAAAAAGGTGTCGATCCCCACCACTAATGAGCGGATATTTTTAGGATTTTTAGCATAGGCAAACGTATCAATGGGTGTAAAACTCATCGGTTCGATCAGTGAGCCATTATCCTCTTCTAGGTAACGAAAACTGCGACGGATGGCATCACGGTACTCATGCATCATCGGAGCGCTGTATCGATGCCGAAAAGCATTTCGAGTATATCGTTCATCAGCGTTGCTTTCATCGATGTGATGAGGGAGGTTATGAATGTGTAGATACGCTTCGATTGACTCACGATCCCATTCTAACAAAGGACGGAGAATATTTATACCCTCTCTTGTATCGTGTGATCGGATTCCGAGTATCTCAGGTAAACCTGACCCACGACAAATCTGCATCATTAACCACTCCAGACGGTCATTCAACTGATGGGCTGTGAGGAGGTAAGTATAGGTGTATTTTTTCATCAGATAGCTAAAGAAACGGTAACGTTCTTCGCGGGCACGATGTTCAAAATTGGCTCCTCCTAATCGGCAGGAGTGGGTATGGCATTGCAGGTGATGTTTATGGGCTAGTTCAATTGCACTTTGTTCTTCACCATCACTGCTATTACGGGTGTGATAGTTGACATGCGCAATATCGAATTTGATGTTGTTTTCGAGAAGAAGATGGAAGAGGACAGTCGAATCAACCCCTCCCGAAAAAGCGAGGAGAACTCTCCCCTCTTTTAAAAGATCAAGGTGAAGAAGCTCAGACATTGCCCGTTACGGTAGCGAGAGGCCGTTTTTCGGCGAGTTCTGTAATGCGGGCACGGTAAATTTTACCGAAACTAAGCTCACCTTCTATTTCACGGTCATTGACGTAGATTTCACCATCTACCTCCGGTGTCCAGTTCAGAGCACGTGCACTCAAGAGAAATTCATGTTCGTCACTTTCACCGTCGATGACGAGGAGTAGTTCTTGATTGAGTATTTTGGAAAGACTTGTTTCTTCAACATTAGAAGCGATTTTTCCGAGTTTTTTTGCCCGTGCATTGATCGTCTTGGTGGGGATTTTATCGGTCATCTCATGTGCAGTCGTCCCCTCTTCGTCAGAGTAGCTAAAGACATTAAGGCGATCAAAACCGAAT